>NZ_JBFTJR010000054.1:0-40023 GCF_056395525.1 Caulobacter sp. 10L414 | reverse complement strand
GTTCCTCCCCCTCTGGGGAGGTGGCCCGGAGGGCCGGAGGGGGTCATCGCCCCCGCATCTCCGTCAGTTCCCAGCCCTCGCCGACGGCGACCTTGCGGAACTTGAACGTCACGCGCGCGCCGGGCTCCAGCGGGGCCTCGGCCAGCACGTCGCCATAGGCCTGGAAGGTGGTGCGGCCGGCGGCCAGCGGCGCGGCGCTCGCGCCGTCGTGATCGAGCGTGAGCACCTGGCCTTCGATCGCGGCGATCACGCCCTGAGTCTCATGTTGCGGCGCCGTCGAGATCGGCGGAGCGGGCTGGGCGGCGGGCGATTTCGAGCCCTCGCCCTTGTCGCCCGGTCCGCAACCGGCCAAGGCCGAAACCACGATAAGCGCAAAAACAGCCTTGAATTTCATAAGCTTGCTCAATTCTCCAAGGCCTCCCCGCGGCCCAGTTATGCGCATTTGCACAATTTTTTCGCCGCACCTGCGAAATGGATCACATTTTCGATAGCGATTTCGTGATCGAAGTTTTACTCTAACTGCGTCGGCGGTTTTCCTCCGCCGGACTTCGTTCAACGCCAGACCCTTGCTGAACGCGCCCGATCCCTAGCGGACCGGAGGCGTCCCGTGAAGGCGTTCGGCGCGAAAACGAAGCTCTGCATTTCGTCCGACCACGGTCGGATCACCGAGACGGACCCGATGACCGAACGCGGCGCCTTCTTCGACCTGGCCACCTCGACGCCCGTGGCCTTCGAAACCGTGATCGCCCCGCGCGACCGCGTCGAGATCCCGGCCGAGGCCCCGCTGGCCATGCCGGTGCAGCCGCTCGGCTTCTGGCAGGGCGCGGCCCGCGCCGTCCGCGGCCCCGGCTCGGAAACGGTCATGCGCCGCTGGGTGATCTTCATCGCCACGGCGATCATGGGCGCGGCCGGCTGGAAGGCCACGTTCGACACCGTCGCCCTGGGCGGCGTCACCCGCCTGGAAGCCGTCTGCCTGACCCTGCTGGCCCCGCTGTTCCTGGCTCTGGCCCTGTGGTTCGTCACCGCCGTCGCCGGCTTCGTCGTGCTGCTGCGCACGCCGAAGGACCCGCTGGGCATCGACAGCACCAAGCCCATGCCCAAGCCGCGCGCCCGCACGGCGATCCTGATGCCGGTCTACAACGAGGACGCCCAGGCGGTGTTCGCCCGCCTGCGGGCCATGGACGCCTCGATCGCCGAGACCGGCGCCAGCCGCGCCTTCGACATCTTCATCATCTCCGACACCCGCGACGCCGCCGTGGCGCTGGCCGAACAGGCCTGCTTCGCCCGCTTCCGCCGCGAGGCCTCCAGCCACGTCTTCTATCGCCGCCGCGCCGACAATGCGGGCCGCAAGGCCGGCAACGTCGCCGACTGGGTCGCCCGCTGGGGCGGCGACTACGAGCACATGCTGGTGCTCGACGCCGACAGCCTGATGACCGGCGACGCCATGGTGCGCCTGGCCGACGCCATGGAGCGTCACCCGGGCGTGGGTCTGATCCAGACCATGCCGACGATCATCAACGGCCAGACCATCTTCGCCCGCACCCTGCAGTTCGCCACCAAGCTCTACGGCCGCGTGGCCTGGACGGGCCTGGCCTGGTGGTCGGGTTCGGAAAGCTCGTTCTGGGGCCACAACGCCATCATCCGCACCAAGGCCTTCGCCCAGACCTGCGGCCTGCCCTCGCTGAACGGCCCCAAGCCCTTCGGCGGCGAGGTGATGAGCCACGACGCCCTGGAAAGCGCCCTGCTGCGCCGCGGCGGCTGGGCCGTGCACCTGGCCCCCTACCTGGAAGGCTCGTACGAAGAGAGCCCCTCCAACCTGCTCGACTTCGCCACCCGCGACCGCCGCTGGTGCCGGGGCAACGTCCAGCACGTGCCGCTGATCGGCCTGCCGGGCCTGCACTGGATGAGCCGCCTGCACCTGGTGATCGGCGTGCTCAGCTACGCCCTGTCGCCGATCTGGTTCGTCGCCCTGTCGGCCGGCGTCATCTCGCGCGCCCTGATGCCCGAGGTGAAGAAGGCCGCGTTCACGATGGCCGACCTGCAGGCCGCCGCCCACGCCCTGATCGACTGGCGCGAGATCCAGGCCACGGCCTGGGCGATGATCATCACCTTCGTGCTGCTGTTCGGCCCCAAGATCCTTGGCGCCACCCTGATCTTCATGCGCAAGCACGAACTGAAGGGCTTCGGCGGTCGTCGCCGCGTGATGGCGGGCCTCGGCGTCGAGATGCTGCTGTCGGCCCTGGTGGCCCCGATGCTGATGTTCACCCAGACCCGCGCCGTGGTCGAGATCCTGGCCGGCCGCGTCGGCGGCTGGAGCGCCCAGCGCCGCGACGCCGACAAGGTGGCCTTCAAGGAAGCCTGCGCCGCCATGGGCTGGATCAGCGCCACGGGCCTGGTTCTGGCCGGCCTGTTCTGGTTCACGCCGGACCTGCTGACGGCCACCGCCCCGATCCTGGCCGGCCTGATCCTGGCCGTGCCGCTGACCATGCTGGGCGCCAGCAAGGCCGCGGGCCTGGCCCTGAAGGCCAACGGCCTGTTCATGACCCCCGACGAGCGCCAGCCGCCGGCCATCGTCCGCGCCGCCCTCGGCCCGGTCTGCGAGCCGCCGGTCCGCTGGAACGTCGGCAAGGCCAAGGCCCCCGCCCTGGCGCCCGCCGAACAGACTGCGGCCTGAAGGCCCGATCATGGAACCTGAGAAACCTCGCCCCCTCCCGGGCGAGGTTTTTTGTTGGCCGTCGATATGGCCGAACCAGAAAGACCTACTCAAGCTTCGCAACGGCTGGCGGCTCGCCCTTTGGGGGAGTAGAAGCGCGCTTCGTTTGGATTTGACGGAGCCTCCGCCGTGTCGCGGCTTTTCAGCGCCTATGTGATCGTCGACTGGAGCGCGGCGGCCAAGCCGACCACCGGGGCCGACTCCGTCTGGATCGGCGTGCTCAAGCGCGACGTGCGTTTCCGCCTGACCTTCGAGAGCTTCAATCCGGCCACGCGCAACGAGGCCGAGGCCAAGCTCGCCGTCATCCTCGACGACCTCAAGAAGCGCGGCGAGCGCGCCCTGGTGGGCTTCGACTTCCCGCTGGGCTTCCCGCGCGGCTTCTCCCAGGCCCTGAACCTGCCGGGCGAGACGCCCTGGCGCGCGGTCTGGGACCAACTGAACAAGATGGTCAAGGACAAGGCCGACAACACCAACAACCGCTTCGGCGTCGGCTCGGAGATCAACCGCCGCCTGACGGGCGGCCCGTTCCCGTTCTGGGGCTGCCCGCCCAAGGACGCCCTGACCACCCTGCAGCCCAAGCGCACCCGCGAGCATGGTCCCGATGACCTGCCCGAGTTCCGCCATGCCGACGTGGCGGCCAAGGGCGCGCACTCGATCTGGAAGCTCTATTACAACGGCTCGGTCGGCGGTCAGGCGATCATGGGCATTCCGGCCGTGCGCCGCCTGAAGGACGCTCGTGGCGAGGCCGTGCGGGTCTGGCCGTTCGAAACCGGCTTCAAGCCCCTGACCGAGACCGACCTCGACGGCGTCGAGGCCGTGGTCGCCGAGGTCTATCCCTCGCTGATCAAGGCCGTCCCCGGCCCCGGCGAGATCAAGGACCTGGCCCAGGTGCGCGGCCTTGCCGAACACTTCGCCAAGCTGGACGAAGCGGGCAAGCTGGCCGCCCAGTTCGGCCCCGCCAAGGACGCGCCCGCGCAGCTGGTCGAGGACGTGCAGACCCAGGAAGGCTGGATCCTGGGGGCGTAGCCGCTTCGCGGCTCCCCCTCCGGCCCTGCGGGCCACCTCCCCCAAAGGGGGAGGATCTGAGTCGCGCCAGATGCTCCCCCTCTGGGGGAGTTGTCGGCGAAGCCGACTGAGGGGGTCCTACCCCTTCAGATCCAGCATCCGATACCGTCCCAGCAGCATCGCCGCCGCCGCGAAGCTGGTGACGATCACCGACCAGACGATGCCGTCCAGGCCCATCTTCATCGGCAGGGCCAGCCACCAGGCCAGCGGCCCCATGATCAGGGCGTAGGCCACCATGTGGGTGCCGGCGGGGATCCAGACCTCGCCGCGGGCTCGCAGGGCCTGGGCGCAGACCACCTGCACGGCGTCGGGCACCAGGAACAAGCAGGTCAGCACCAGCGCCGGCGCGATCAGCGCGATGGCGGCCGGATCGACGGTGTAGGCGCCGGCCACCAGGTGGCGCAGCGGATAGAGCAGCAGGGCCACCACCAGGGCGAAGACGGCGGTGACGGCGAACGAGATCCAGCCCGCCCGGCTCATGCCCGCCGGATCGCGCGCGCCGTGGGCGCGGGCCACCTGCACGGCGGTGGCCGTCGCCAGGCCCAGCGGGACCATGAAGATCACGCCCGCCACGTTCAGCACCACGGCCCAGGCCGCGACGTTCAGCCCGCCCAGCCAGCCGGCCACCAGGCTCATGCCGGCGAAGGCCGAGACCTCGAACAGGTTGGAGCTGCCGGCGCCGTAGCCGACCCGGCGCTGCTCCTTCTCGGCCGCGCGATCGCGCGGAGGCTTGTCGAACACGCCCATGGCCCGGGCGTCCTTCAGCCGCCAGATCACCACCGCCAGCATGATGGTAAAGGCCGTGCGGGCGACGAAGGTGGCCCAGGCCGCGCCCACCGCGCCCAGGGCCGGCAGGCCCATGACGCCAGGCACCAGCAGCAGGTTGACCGCCAGGTTGATGATATTGGCGATCCACATGTTGACCGTCACCAGGCCCGGCCGCCCCAGCCCCTCTAGCCAGAAGCTCAGGGTCACGCTCAGCGCATAGGGCGTCAGCGACAGCGAGAACACGATCAGCGGCGCGGCCGCGCCGTCGGCCAGGGCCTTCTCAATGCCCACGTGATGCAGCAGCGGCGGCGCGACGAGCGCCAGCAGGGCCGAGCCGCCGACGCCCAGCCAGAAGGCGTAGACCACGCCTCGCCGCAGCACCGCGCCGGCTTCCTGGGGCCGCCCCGCGCCCATGGCGCGCGATCCCATCACCTGGGTCCCGACCAGAAGGCCGACCGTCACGGTGACGAACACCGAGGTCGGGGCCCAGGCCATGGCGTGGAAGCCCAGTTGCTGGGCCGAGAAATGGCCGACGACGATCGCGTCGGTCAGGCCCATGACCATGATGCCCAGGCGCGACAGCACCACCGGCCCGGCCAGGCGCAGCAGTTCGATCAGGTCAGTGGCGATGACGCCGCGCGGCTTCCCGGAAGCCGGCGCGGCCGCGGGACGCGACATGGGGTGGGCCTTTCGAAACGGGGCCGGAAGGTGGCCGATGCCCATCGATTGAGCAAGGGGCGCCTCACCCCCTCCGGCCCTTCGGGCCACCTCCCCCAAAAGGGGGAGGATCTTCAAGCGCCCAGATGCTCCCCCTGCCCAGATGCTCCCCCTCTGGGGGAGCTGTCGGCGAAGCCGACTGAGGGGGCTCCCTCCCCTACTCCGCGTAGAGCCGCAGCGCCTGCAGGCACATCTCCAGCCCCGTCAGGTCGTGCAGCGGCTCGGGCGTGACGATGACGAACAGTCGCCGCGCCTCGGCCCACAGCATCACGCTTTCGGGCAGGCCGAGATCCTCGACCACGCAGCCGTGTTCATCGCGCCAGACCCCGTCCTCGCCGCGCTGCGCGCCGACCAGCACGTCGACCCGGTCGACATATTCGGCCAGGCTTTCGTCCTCGACGTTGAGATAGGCGAAGACCGGCTTGCCCAGGCCCGCCAGAACCCCGGCCTCGAACGCCACGCCGGTGTCGCAGGACGGGCCCCGCCAGGGGGTCAGGTTGACGATGGCCGCATCCACCTGACGCAATTGGGCCATGCGGTCCATGTAGAGTTCGCGGGCCTGGATTTCCGAACTGAAGTCGTCTCCCGGCGCGGCCTGGCCGCCCGAGAACGGCGTGAAGCCGGCGTCCAGGCACAGGGCCTTGCGGCGCAGGTCTTGAGCTTGCGCGTCAGGGAGCCAGGCTTCGGGGCCGGCCAGCCAAAGGGAACGGACAGGTCGCATCCGGCCTTAGAGCGGGCGACCGGCCCGCCCTGTCAACCGTCTTGGAGCACGAACCGTCCGCCGATGACCGCCCTCTCCCGCCGCTCCGCCCTGGCCCTGGGCGCCGCCGCCCTGACCGCGCCGGGCCTGGCCATGGCGGCCTCCGCCCAGACCTTCCTCGCCTACGAAGCGCGCCTGCGCGGCCAGCTGGCCGACCGCCGGGGGGATTTCGACGCCGATTTCGAACGCGACCTGCTCGACCAGGGCGATGCTTTCCGAGAGGCCCGGGGCCTGTCGCCGCTGCGGTTCGATCCCGGCCTGGCCCTGGCCGCGCGCGCCCACGCCGCCGACATCGCCCGCAGCCGGATTTACGACCACATGACGAGGGAAGGCTTCGGCCCCGCAGCCCGCGTCGGCCTGCTGGCCCGCGACCTCGTCGGCGCCCCGGCCGAGAACATCGCCATGCGCCGCAACGCCGCCGGCGTCGTGCGTCCTGACCAGATCATGGGCCAGTGGAAGACGAGCCCTGGCCACCGCGCCAACCTGCTGGCGCCGGGCTTCACCCACGCGGCCTACGCCGCCCTGCGCGAGGGTCCGCAGGTGATCGCCGTGGGCGTCTATGCCGAGGTCTCCGCGCGCCTGGCCGCCCCCGCCCCGCTGCGCGCGCAGAGCGTCGAGGCGATCGCCGCGGCCTTGTCGCGCGCCAGCCCGCGCATCGACCAGTTCTCGCTGTCGGAGCCCGGCGGCGACGTGCTGACCCAGACCTATGTCGAGCGCCCCCAGCCGGTGAGCATCCCGCCCGGCGCCTGGCAGCTTCGGCCGCACCTGACCAGCGGGACCCACAAGTACCAGGTGGCCTGGGGTCCGGTGTTCGTGCTCGGCTAGGGCAAGGGCGTCATGCGGACGAACACGGCCGCGACATTGGTCTCGATCTTCGGCGTCAGCCGGCAGGCCGCGCCGTTGGCGATCGGCTCGCATCCCGTCCATTGCACGGTCCAGTCGGTTCCGAAGCGTCCCTCGGCCTGGGCGGTCAGCAGGGTCTCGCGCTTGCGCCGCACCCACAGCCAGCACTGGCGCAGCTCTTCGGAGGTGAAGCGATAGGCCGAGCCGCCGCAGTCGATGCCCAGGGGCGCGCTGGACACAAAGGTGCGCGGACCGATGTCGCCGCCGACGGCGACCGAGACCTTGACCTCCAGGGAGGCCGACACCTCGACGGCCGAAACCTCGTCGGTCTTGCCCGACACCTGCGCGACGGCCCCGCCCGCGCCGGCCAGAAGACCGGCGGCCGCGATGGTCGCGACCCAAATTCGAAACATCCTGCAGCGCCCCTCGCCGGAAAGGCGCGACCCTGGTCCGCTCCGCGCCGGCGCGCAATATCGACAAACGAAAAACGGCGGGCCCTTTCGAGCCCGCCGTTCCCGGTTTCAGCCGTAAGGCCGAGACTTAGTTCTTGGTGACGTCCACCAGCTTGTTCTTGGCGATCCACGGCATCATGCCGCGAAGACGCGCGCCGACTTCCTCGATCTGGTGCTCGGAAGCGCGGCGGCGGGTCGCCTTGAAGGACGGCTGGCCGACGGCGTTTTCCAGCATGAAGTCGCGGACGAACTTGCCCGACTGGATGTCTTCCAGCACGCGCTTCATCTCGGCCTTGGTCTCGGCGGTCACGACGCGCGGGCCGGTGACGTACTCGCCGTACTCGGCGGTGTTCGAGATCGAGTAGTTCATGTTGGCGATGCCGCCTTCGTAGATCAGGTCCACGATCAGCTTCAGCTCGTGCAGGCACTCGAAGTAGGCCATTTCCGGCGCGTAGCCGGCTTCAACCAGCACTTCGAAGCCGGCGCGGATCAGCTCGACCGTGCCGCCGCAGAGGACGGCCTGCTCGCCGAACAGGTCGGTTTCGCATTCCTCGCGGAAGTTGGTCTCGATGATGCCCGAGCGGCCGCCGCCGATGGCCGAGGCGTAGGCCAGACCGAGGTCCAGCGCGTTGCCGGTGGCGTTGTGGTGCACCGCGATCAGGCAGGGCACGCCGCCGCCCTTCTGGTACTCGCCGCGCACGGTGTGACCCGGGCCCTTCGGCGCGACCATCAGCACGTCGATGGTGTCCTTCGGCTCGATCAGGCCGAAGTGGACGTTCAGGCCGTGGGCGAACAGCAGGGCCGCGCCGTCACGGATGTTGGGGGCGATGTCGTTCTTGTAGATCGCGGCCTGGTGCTCGTCCGGCGCCAGGATCATGATCATGTCAGCCCAGGCGGCGGCTTCGGCCACCGACAGCACCTTCAGGCCTTCGGCTTCGGCCTTCTTGGCCGAGGGCGAGCCCGGGCGCAGGGCGACGGCCACGTTCGGCACGCCGCTGTCACGAAGGTTGAGGGCGTGGGCGTGGCCTTGGCTGCCATAGCCTACGATGGCGATCTTCCGGTCCAGGATGCGGGCGAGGTCGGCGTCGCGGTCGTAGTAGACGCGCATGATTTCTTCTCCAGGACTGGTCAATCTGCCCGCCTCACGCAATCTGAAAGCGGGAAAGGCGGGCGTTTGAGCGTTTTTTTGCCGCTTCGTCAAGGCAGCGCGCGCCATGAGCGACGTTCGGCGACGCTTAATTACCGCGAGTGAGGCGAAAAAGCCCTTCCAAATCGCCGTCCAGCCCGAAACGAAAAAGGCCGCGCCTCCGGATGGAAGCGCGGCCCTCGTTCCGGCGCGGTCGCCCGCTTACCAGAAGAGATCGTAGTAGACGCTCAGGACGCGACCGCTCCAGACGTCGACCAGGACGGCGTCATCGCCGACCCGGACCCATTCGCAGCCGATCGGCGGCATGGGCAGGCCGTAGCGGAACCAGTCGAGGTAGTAGTAGCTGGAGAACCAGCCGCCCGGCAGGTAGTCGCCGAAGCTCCAGCGATTGACGTACCAGCCGCGCGGATAGCGGTAGGCCGGGGCGCGATAGCGCTGGGGCGAACGGTAGCTGGGCCGCCAGCGACGCTGGTCGTACTGGGGACGGCCGTTGTCGCGGTCGCGCCAGCGCTGGTCGCCGGGACGCGGACCGGGACGATCCCGGTCACGATCCCCGCCCTGCCAGCCGCCGCCGGGACGGCCGCGGTCTGGACCACGGTCGCCGCGATCGCCTTGCCAGCCGCCATTGGGACGATCGGGACGATCGCCGCCCGGACGGCTCGGACCATCGTTGCGGTCGGGGCCGCGGTCGCCGCCCTGCCAGCCGCCGCTCGGACGGTCGGGACGCTCGCCGCGATCCGGTCGTTCGCCACGGTCGGGGCGGGATCCGCCCGGATTGCGATCCTGGCCGCCTTGCCAGCCGCCGGTCGGGCGATCGGGACGATCGCCCCTGCCCTGCCAGCCGCCGCGGTCGCCGCGATCGGGTTGCTGAGCCTGGGGCGCCTGCGGGGCCGGACGGGCCTCGGGCGGGCGCTGGGCCTGCGGGGCGGGCTGGCCGCCGCGATCGCCGCCGCCACGCCAGCCGCCGCCGTCCTGGCGGTCGCCACGTTCGGGGCGCTCGGGGCGCGGCCCACGGTCGGCGCGGCCGCCACGATCGCCGCGGTCGCCACGCTCGTTCTGCTGCATCGCCAGGACCGTCGCGGCGGAGCCGGCCTGGGCCGCCGCGCCGCCCGTCAGCGACAGGATCATCGCGACGGTGATCAGACGTTTCATCTCTTGCTCCAAGGGGCCTTGCGCCGGCCCGTGGCTCATCCCTTGATCACAGTGTCGCGCTTGGCGCATGAACCGCAATTGAACGAAACCCGCAGGAGAAGGCCATGGCCGCCCGACCGCAGGACATCCTGGGCTTCTGGACCGAAGCCGGCCCCAAGCAGTGGTTCGACAAGAACCGGGCGTTCGACGAGGCCATCCGCCTGAAGTACGAGCCCACCCATCACGCCGCCGCCCGCGGCGACTATGACGGCTGGGTCGAAACGCCCGAGGGCTCGCTGGCCCTGATCATCGTGCTCGACCAGTTCCCCCGCAACCTCTACCGCCGCAGCGGCCATGCCTTCGCCACCGACGGCAAGGCCCGCGCCGTGGCGCGCGCCGCCATCGCCAAGGGCCACGACACCGCCGTCGCGCCCGAGCTGCGCTATTTCTTCTACCTCCCGTTCGAGCACTCCGAATCCCTGGCCGACCAGGAACTGTGCATCGAGCTGTGCGCCGGCATGCAGGCCGACACCGGCGACGAGGACGCGATGAAGTGGGCGATCATCCACCGCGACATCATCGCCCGCTTCGGCCGATTTCCGCATCGCAACGTCGCGCTGGGCCGCGAAACCACCCCGGCCGAGCAGGCCTTTCTCGACGAAGGCGGGTTCGCCGGTTAGGCGAGCTTGGCTTGCGTGCAATCGATACTGTAGTGTCCGCCCGAAATTCGAAGGGGCCTGGAGGGCGCTGTCTATGTCGATGAAGAAACTCATGCTCGCGGCCGGCGCGATGGTTTGCGTCGCCGCTCCGGTCGAGGCGTTCGCTCAAGCCAAGCCGACCAAGGCCCAGCAGATGCAGACCCAGGCCCAGGCCGAAGTGCCGCGCTGCACCCGCAAGCTGGGCACGCTGTCGATCATCGACGGCGACGATCCCCGCGGCTGGACCCAGTACAACCTGGCCTCGCCGCAGAAGCTGCTGCGCGCCATCGTCCAGAAGTCGGGCTGCTTCAACCTCGTCGACCGCGGCGCGGGCCTGAACGCCGCCCAGATCGAGCGCAACATCGGCGGTAATCTCGGCCTGCAGCGCGGCTCCAACGTCGGCCAGGGCCAGATCAAGGCGGCCGACTACGTGCTGGTCGCCGAGGTCCAGGCCAGCGACAGCAACGCCGGCGGCGGCGCTGTCGCCGGCGCCATCGGCGGCCTGATCGGCGGCCGCGCGGGCGCGCTGGTCGGCGGCATCAAGACCAAGAAGCTGGAGGCCAACACCGTCCTGTCGCTAACCAACGTGCGCACCACCGAGACGGTGGCGGTGCAGGAAGGCTACGCCGTGAAGAACGACATCGGCTGGGGCGCGGGCGGCGGCATCGGCTTCGCCGGCGCGGTCGGCGGCGGCTACGAGGACACCGAGATCGGCCGGATCATCACCCTGGCCTTCATCAACAGCTACTCGAAGATGGTGGGCGAGCTGGGCCTGGTGGGCGACAGCGCCCAGGCCGCTCAGGCGGCGCCGACCAAGACCTTCGTGGCCACCCGCGTCGTCAACATGCGCGCCACCCCGGTCGCGGCCGGCAAGCTGATCCGCGCCCTGCCGGCCGGTTCGATCGTCTACCCGACCGGCAAGAAGCAGGAGCTGTGGTGGGAAGTGGCCGACGAGAACGACAACGTCGGCTGGGTGCTGAACACCGGCCTGGAGCCGTCGAAGTAAGTCCGTACTCGTCCTGAACGAGAACGCCCCGCCGGCTCGCCGCGCGGGGCGTTTTTGTGATTGGCCATGGGCTCGATTCGTCGCGATTGTGCGCCCCATGACCACCGACGTCCTCGACGCCCCGAAAGCCGCCGCCGACCATCCCGAGCGGCAGTACCTGACCCTGCTCGCCGACATCCTCGAGAACGGCGTCCAGCGCGGCGATCGCACCGGCACGGGCACCCTGGGCGTCTTCGGTCGTCAGATCCGCTTCGACCTGGCCAAGGGCTTTCCGGTCCTGACCACCAAGAAGCTGCACCTGCGCTCGATCATCATCGAGCTTTTGTGGTTCCTGAAGGGCGAGACCAACATCGCCTACCTCAAGGACAACGGCGTGCGCATCTGGGACGAGTGGGCCGACGAGAACGGCGAACTCGGCCCCGTCTACGGCAAGCAGTGGCGCTCGTGGGCGACGCCCGACGGCGGCTCGATCGACCAGATCGTCAATCTGGTCGAGGGGCTGAAGACCAATCCCAACAGCCGCCGCCATATCGTCAGCGCCTGGAACCCGGCCGATGTCGAGGACATGGCCCTGCCGCCCTGCCACTGCCTGTTCCAGTTCTTCGTCGCCGACGGCAAGCTGTCCTGCCAGCTCTACCAGCGCAGCGCCGACGTGTTCCTGGGCGTGCCCTTCAACATCGCCAGCTACGCCCTGCTGACCCTGATGGTCGCCAAGGTGGTCGGCCTGCAGCCGGGCGAGTTCGTGCACACCTTCGGCGACGCCCACCTCTATCTGAACCACCTGGACCAGGCCCGCGAGCAGCTGACCCGCGAGCCCAAGGCCTTCCCGACGATGCGGATCGCCGACAAGGCCGACCTCTTCGCCTTCGAGTACGAGGATTTCGCGCTGGAAGGCTACGAGGCCCACCCGCACATCAAGGCGGCGGTCTCGGTCTAGGGCGCCGCGACCGGCGCCGCCTTCGCCTTCAGCCGTGCGTCGCAGCGCGCCTGGCCCTTGGTTTCGGCGTCGGTGACCAGGAGCGCCGCCAGGGCGGGGCCGCCGGCGAACAAGTCGCCTGTGCCGAACTTCGAAACATCCCGCGCCGTGGCGATCTTGTCGCCAGCCCAGCCCCGCGAAACCAGCAGGTAGGACATCAGCACGTCGGCCTGCAGCTTGTAGGCGTCGGCCGTATAGGCGGCCTTGATGTTGCGCGCATCGGCCGCCGGCGCGACCGGAGCCGTGTTGACGTAGGCGGCCAGCGGCGTGAGCTGCTGGTAGTAGTCGAGCGTGGTGCTGACCAGGGCCAGCTTGGCCGCCCCGGCGTCGCTGCCGGACGCCGCCACGCAGGTCGTTCCCGCCGCCGGCTCGACATAGGCCAGTTCGGCGTAGTCAGCCGCCGTCGCAACGACGCTCTTCCAACCCAGCCGCACGGTCGCGACGTTGTTGTCGCGATAGGAGGTGAGCATGCGCTTTTCGACCATGTCGTTGATCTGGCTCGCCTGCACGGTCGTGCGCGCGTCCAGTTCGGCGCCGAGGTCCGAAAGGGTGGCCAGGGTGACGGCCGCGCTTTCGGGCAGGCCTTTCACGACGCGGAAGCTCAGATAGGTCTCCTTGCGGAACCGGTTGTCCGCGGTGACGTCGCAGGGCTTGCTCGCGCCGACGTCCTCCTTCTTGACGTTGTAGAGCACCCCGTCGTCAGCGCCCAAGCAGACCGTGCGCCAGTCGAAGGCGGCCTGCCGGTCTTCCTTGCGCAGAAGGACGTAGCGCCCCTCGACCAGCGGCAGGGTCTGCAGGCCCTTGGCCCCGATGTCGAAATAGACCTGGTATCGCAGCTGGGTGTCGTCGTGGTCGGCCGCCAGCAACGAGGTGCCCAGCTTGACCAGCGGCACCACCGCCGGGTTCGACAGGTTCAGCGCCGTCGCCCCCTGGTCGGCCAGCTCCGTCAGCAGGGTTTCGACCTGGGCGCTGGTGCGGTCCATCTCGATCATGGCGAAATCGAGCTGCAGGCGGCCCGAGGGCACCTTCGACGGCCCGAACACCGGCAGGTTGCGCCCATTCAGGGGCTGATCGACCTCGACGTCCCCGGAATAGAAGATCACCCGGTGCCCGTCGAGCTTGGTCCAGGACGGCACCGCCTGGTTGGACTGGTCGATGACGACGGCCTTGGCCAGCAGCGCCACCTCGCCGCTCTTGGCGGTCCAACTGCGCGACATGAACGCCTGCTGCGGGCTGATCGACGGTTCGATCAGGCCGTAGACGTGGATATGGTCCATCGTGATCGAGACGGTATCGTCCAGCCCGATGACGTCGTCGGCGTTGGAGGGCGCCTTGTGCATCACCCAGTCGCCCCAGCTGCTGCTGTCGGCGGCTGGCGGCTGCATCCGGCGCAGGTCGCTCACGCCCTCGTTCGTCAGCGCGCACGCGCTCATGCTAAACGCCAAGCCGGCGGCTAGGCACACCCCAGTCCAATGTCGCATGATGATCCCCCGATCCTCACAGAACACCGTTACACAACCTTAGCCTGAATTCAACGAGATCGATCGCCTTGACCACGCCTATCCTTACCGTCGGCCCCGTGGCCCGCTCGCTCAACGGCGTCATCGGCCGCGACAACGACCTGCCCTGGCGGCTCAAGTCGGACCTTGCGATGTTCAAGGCCGCCACCCTGGGCAAGCCGGTGATCATGGGCCGCAAGACCTGGGACAGCCTGCCCCGCAAGCCCCTGCCCGGCCGCCTGAACATCGTGCTGACCCGCGACCACAAGTTCGAGGCCGAGGGCGCGGTGGTCTGCGACACCTGGTCCGAGGCGGTGCAAATCGGCAAGGAGCAGGCCGCCGAGGACGGCGTCGAGGAGGTCTGCGTGATCGGCGGCGCGGCCCTGTTCGAACTGGCCCTGCCCCGCGCCAAGCGCATCTACGTCACCGAAGTGCAGGCGCAGGTTCAGGGCGACGTCGCCTTCCCGGCCTTCGACGAAAGCGCCTGGACCGAAGTGCGCCGCGAAGAGCGCCCCGCCGGCGACGGCGACGACTTCCCGTTCGTGTTCCGCGTGCTGGAACGCAAATGAGCGCCCTGCTGGCCGCCCTCGTCCTGGCCCAGGCGGCGTCGTCCACGGCGCCGCCGGCCGTCGATGCGCGCCAGCAGGCCCGCGACAACGCCGCCGAGATCGTGGTGGTCCAGGTCAAGCATGTCGGCGTCCCGCGCGGCGTGCGCGGCCGCTGCTTCGTCGCCGCCACGGTTGTCAGGGCCGAACCGGGCGTGAAGGTGAAGGTCGGCCGCAACCTGCGCCTGTCGGTGCCCTGCTCCGCGCCCGGCGCCAGCGGTTCCGACGTCGAGCACGGCGTCGACCAGGCCGCCCTCCAGCGTTCCAGCTACGGCCGCGCCTTCTTCGACGAGCGCCTGCAGCTGATCGCCTACGACCTCTTCGACCTGAACTGAGACCTTCCATGAGCGCCTGGCCAGACCGCCGGCTGATCGACCTTCTCGGGATCGCAGCGCCCGTCCTCCAGGCCCCGATGGCGGGCGCGACGACGCCGGCCATGGCCATCGGCGCGGCGCGCGGCGGCGGCCTGGGTTCGCTGGCCTGCGCCCAGTACACGCCCGACCAGGCCCGGGCGGCGATCGCCGAGTTCCGGGCCGCGATCGACGCGCCCCTGAACCTCAACTTCTTCGCCCATACCCCGCCCGTCGCCGATCCGGCGCGGATGCTGGCCTGGCGGGCGCGCTTGGCGCCCTACTATGTCGAGGCGGGCCTGGATCCCGCGCCGCCGCCGCCGGCCGGGGGCCGCGCGCCCTTCGACGAAGCCTTCTGCGCCCTGGTCGAGGACCTGCGGCCCCAGGTGGTCAGCTTCCACTTCGGCCTGCCGGAAAGCGCCCTGCTCGATCGCGTGCGGGCCACGGGCGCCAGGGTGCTGTCCTCGGCCACCACCGTCGCAGAAGCCGTGTGGCTGGAGCACAACGGCGTCGACGCCGTCATCGCCATGGGCGCAGAGGCGGGCGGCCATCGCGCCACCTTCCTGCCGGGCTTCGCCGAGGCGATCGACAACCGCCTGGACACCGCCGCCCAGCCGGGCCTGTTCTCGCTGCTGCCGCAGGTGGTAGCCGCCGTCTCCGTCCCGGTGATCGCCGCCGGCGGCATAGCCGAGGCGCGCGGCGTGGCGGCCGCCCGGGCCCTGGGCGCGTCCGGCGTGCAGGTCGGCACGGCCTACCTCTTCACGCCCGAGGCCAGGATCCCGCCGGCCCACCGCGCCGCCCTGGACCAGGCCCGCGACGACAACACCATGATCACCGACGTCTTCACCGGCCGCCCGGCCCGAGGCGTGGCCAACCGGCTGATGCGCGAGGTCGGGCCGATCGGCGGCGCGGTGGTGCCGCCCTTCCCGCTGGCCGGCGGCGCCCTGACGCCCCTGCGCCAGGACGGCGCGAACGGCGACTTCACCAACCTCTGGGCCGGCCAGTCGGCCAGCCTGGCGCCGCGCGGCCTCGACGCCGAAGCGCTGACCCGGCTGCTCGCCGACGCCTGAACGGGTTGCGGCCTGGTTCAAACGAACGTTTACTTCCACGCAGACACCCGCAGAGGTGCAGCAAGGGAGCGAGACGACATGGACCTGACCCTCGTCGCCGAAGGCCTGCAGTTTCCCGAAGGCCCGATCGCCATGGCCGACGGTTCGGTGCTGCTGGTCGAGATCCAGCGCCAGATCCTGACCCGGATCACGCCGGACGGAACGCGAACCACCGTCGCCGACCTGCCAGGCGGCCCCAACGGCGCAGCGATCGGCCCGGACGGCGCGGTCTATGTCACCAACAACGGCGGCAGCTTCCAGTTCTACGACATGGGCGGGCTGAACGTCCCCGGCCCGACGCCGGACAGCCATAAAGGCGGCTCTATCCAGCGCGTCGACCTTTCCACCGGCGCGGTGACCACGCTGTACGAGGCCTGCGACGGCAAGCGGCTGGTCGGGCCCAACGACCTGGTCTTCGACAAGCATGGCGGCTTCTGGTTCACCGACCACGGCTGCTCCACGCCCGACGGCCGCCGGTACGGGGCGCTGTACTACGCCAAGACCGACGGCAGCCGCATCGTGCGAGCTCGCGACCACCTGATCTCGCCCAACGGGGTGGGCCTGTCGCCGGCCGAAGACGTGGTCTATGTGGCCGACACCATGCTGGGCCGGCTGTGGGCCTTCGACGTGGCCGCGCCGGGCGAACTGGTCCCGCCCGCCCCGCTGCAGCCGGGCCGCGTCGTCTGCAACCTGCCGGGCTATCAGCTGCTCGACAGCCTGGCGGTCGAGGCCGACGGCCGGGTGTGCGTGGCCACCATCATCAACGGCGGGATCACCGCCTTCTCGCCCGACGGCGCGACGCAGCACCTGGCGGTTCCGGACGTGATCACCACCAACCTCTGCTTCGGCGGCGCCGACATGCAGGACGTGTGGATCACCGCGTCGGGAACCGGAAAGCTCTGGCGCGGCCGCTGGGAACGGCCGGGGTTGAAGTTGAACTTCGGGGCCTGATCCTTCTCCCCTTGCGGGAGAAGGTGTCAGCGAAGCTGACGGATGAGGGGTCGCCACCACGAAAAACGCCGCGACGGCTGATCGGCTGTCGCGGCGTTTGATTTCTGAGAGATCCCTCACCCGACCTCGCTACGCGAGGCCACCCTCACCCGCAAGGGGAGAGGGATCGCGGTCGATCAGTACAGAACCCCCAGCGCCTCGCGGCTGAAGTTCTGCAGTTCGTCGCTCCGCCCGTCGCGGATCTTCACCACCCACTCGGGGTCCTGCAGCAGGGCGCGGCCGACGCCGACGAGGTCGAACTCGCCGCGGTCGAGGCGCTCGAGCAGGCCGTCGATCGAAGCCGGCTGGCTGCCCTCGCCGCCGAAGGCCGCGATGAACTCGCCCGACAGGCCCACCGAGCCGACGGTGATCGTCGGGGCGCCGGTCAGCTTCTTGGTCCAGCCGGCGAAGTTGAGGTCGGATCCCTCGAACTCCGGCTCCCAGAACCGGCGCTGCGAGCAGTGGAAGATGTCGGCGCCGGCGTCGGCCAGCGGCTGCAGCCAGGCTTCGAGCAGTTGCGGCGTCTCGGCGTTCTTCACCGCGTAGTCCTGCTGCTTCCACTGCGACAGGCGGATGATCACCGGATAGTCGGGACCGACGGCGGTCCGGACGGCCTTGAGGATCTCGGCGGCGAACTTGCTGCGCTCGGCGATGGTCGGGCCGCCGAAGGCGTCGTCACGCAGGTTGGTGCCGTTCCAGAAGAACTGGTCGATCAGGTAGCCGTGCGCGCCGTGCAGCTCGATAGCGTCGAAACCCAGGCGCTTGGCGTCGGCGGCGGCCGTGGCGAAGGCGGCAATGGTGTCGGCGACGTCGGAATCGCTCATCGGCTCGGTGAACTGGCCGCCGCCCGCCTTGGATACGCCCGACGGGCTGTCAACCTTGCCCAGTTGCGCGGGCCCCTTGGCCGAACCCACGTGCCACAGCTGCGGGGCGATCAGGCCGCCGACCGCATGCACCTCGTCGACGACCGTCTTCCAGGCCGCCAGTTCCTTTTCGCCGTGGAAGCGCGGCACGTTGGGATCATTCAGCGAGGCCGGCCGGGCCACGCCCGTCCCCTCGGTGACGATCAGGCCCACCTGGGCCGCCGCGCGGCGGGCGTAGTAGGCGGCAACGTCGTCGGTGGCCACGCCGCCGGGCGAGAACGACCGGGTCATCGGCGCCATCACCACCCGGTTGGGCAGTTTCAGCGACTTGAATTCGAACGGCTTGAAGAGGACGTCGAGGGCCATGCGGGCGCTCCAGCGGGAAATGAACCTTCCTGATCCAAACACCTGTTCGGATCATCCGCCATGCAGAAATACTGCAACGGACGCTGTATCTGGTGAGGAGCGTACAGAAAGAAAACCCAAATGCGGGATATGCGCCCCCTAACCGAGTGTCCCCGCGAAGGCGGGGATGCGCGGAAAATTGGGTTCGCAGAATAAGAGCTTGCCGCCCTACCCCAGGATCTCGTCCAGCGCGCCCAGCAGGCGATCGATCTGGCCGTCGGTCCCCACGGTGATCCGCAGGTGGTCGCCGATGCGCGGCGCGTCGAAGCGGCGGACGATCACCCCTCTCGTACGAAGCTCGGCTGCCAACTCCGCGCCCGGCCGCGAGGCGTGGCGGGCGAAGACGAAGTTGGCCGACGAGGCCGGGGCGGAGAAGCCTCGCGCCTCCAGCCCCTCGACCAGGCGGCGGCGGCCGGCGATCACCCGCGCGCGGCTGTCCTGGAAGAAGGCCTCGTCCTCGACCGAGGCGATCGCCCCGGCCTGGGCCGGCCGGCCCAGCGGGTAGGAGTTGAAGCTGTCCTTGACCCGCGTCAGCCCCTCGATCAGCGCCGCGTCGCCGATGGCGTAGCCCACCCGCAGGCCGGCCAGGGCTCGCGACTTCGACATGGTCTGCACCACCAGGAGGTTCGGATGATCGGCGACCAGCGGGATGGCGCTCTCGCCGCCGAAGTCGACATAGGCCTCGTCGATCACCACCGGCTTGTCGGGGTGCTCGGCCAGCAGCTGGGCGATCTGCGCGCGGGTCAGGGCCACGCCCGTCGGGGCGTTGGGATTGGCGATGATGATCGCGCCGGCCGCCCGCCGATAATCCTCGATGCGCACCGAAAGGTCGCCCGACAGCGGCACGGTCTCGTAGGCCACGTCGAACAGGCGGCAGTAGGTCGGATAGAAGCTGTAGGTGATGTCCGGAAACAGCAGCGGCGCCGCGTGGCCCAGCAGGGCCCGGAAGGCGTGAGCCAGCACCTCGTCGGAGCCGTTGCCGGCGAACACCTGCTCCACGGCCACGCCATGATAGGCCGCCAGGGTCTCGCGCAGCGCGCCGGAGGTCGGATCGGGATAGAGCCGCAGGGCCTCGTCGGCGGCCGCCGCGACGGCCTCGACCGCCTTGGGCGACGGCCCGTAGGGGCTCTCGTTGGTGTTCAGCTTGACCAGGTCGGCGATCTTCGGCTGCTCGCCCGGCACGTAGGGCGACAGCGTGTGGACCAGCGGGCTCCAGAAACGGCTCAAGGTCTTGCTCCAGCGACTTGCGCCGCCGGGATGCGGAACCTTGGGCCGTCCGTCAAGCGCGGGCTTGGCCCCTACTCCACCGCGTCGAGATATTCGATCTCGGGACGGCCGGCCAGGAACGGCGCCATGGCCGCGCCGGCGGCCTTGAAGTAGTCGGTTCCGCCGTGGTGCTTGAGCGCATCGCCCGAAGCGTAGAGCTCCAGCACCTTGTAGACGCCGGCCTCGGTCTTGGACCTGGTCAGCTGGTAGACGATCGCGCCCGGCTCGTTGGCCTTCACCTTGGCGGCCAGGTCGAGAAACACCGCCTCGAACGCCGAAGCCTTGTCCGGCTGCACCTTCAGGGTCGCCACCACGCCGATCATGCGCCTTCTCCCAACGTTTGTTTGAATGCACGGTGGACGAGGTTCCGCGGCAGGGCAAGCGCCAACGAAAAACGCCGCGACGGCCCGTGGCGTCGCGGCGTTCGAAACTTGCAGAGAAGGCGGCGCGATCTAGCGGCGCTCGTTCCAGCCGTAGGCGACCCAGGAGTGACCGCCGACGTTGCGGGCCTCGATCAGGTTGGGATCGGCCGAGGCCTTGGCCCGAGCCGGGCGCCGGCCCCGCAGGGCGAAGGCCGCCAGGCCCAGGAGCGCGGTGGCCATGAAGCCCACCACCACCAGGGTCGCGGCGAACACCACCGCCACCACGGCGGCCACCGAGACCGCGATCGCCGTGGCCACGCCGCCGACCACCGCGGCCAGGCCGCGCAAGGCCGAAGAATGCGTCGCGCCGATGTTCGCGCCCAGGGTCATGGTCATCGTCGTCCTCGATCGGCGCCGGGGCGCCCAGAATCTCCGTCCTCGTCCCTTAGGTTGGCTCTGGAGGTCTGAACGTCAACTGAACACCCATTGGGTTCAATCACAAAGACTTTTCCGTTCAACCCGCGGCGGCCAGCCCGAGTTCCCGCCGCTCGCGCATGACGGTGCTGAAAGCCGCATTGATCGCCGCGGCCTTGGCCTCGGCCACCTCGATGAATTCGGCCGGCAGGCCGCGAGCCCGAGCCCGGTCGGGGTGGGCGTCTGACAGGGCCGACCTCCAGGCCTTGCGCACCACCTCGTCCTCGGCGTCGGCCGGCACGTCGAGGATCACATAGGGATCGTCGGCGCCCGCCCCCAGGTGGGTGGCGCTGAGACGGCGGAAGGCCAGCGGCGACAGGCCGAACAGCTCGGCCACCCGCTCCAGATAGTCGAGCTCGTCCTGGGTCACCGCGCCGTCGGCCTTGGCGATATGGAACAGGCCGTCGAGCACGTCTTCCAGCAACTGCGGGCACGAGCGGTAGCGCTTGGCCAGCCGCTTGGCGTAGCTCTCGAAGCCATGCGTGGTCTGGCGGGCCAGGTCGTACAGGCGGTGGATGTTCTGCTCGGACGCCGGGTCCGGATGGAACACCTGCGAGAAGGCCTCGAACTCGTGTCCGTCGGCGCTGCCGTCGGCCTTGGCCAGCTTGGCGCCCAGCGCCGTCACGGCCGTCGAGAACGCCGGATCCTGCCCCGGCGGTCCGGGCGGACACTCGGCGCATTCCGCCAGATCCAGCCGACGGGCCGCGATGCTTGCGATGTTGCGCCAGAAGGTCATGCGGAAAGTCTAACGCCGGCAGGTCGTGGAAGATACGGATCCGGGCGGCGCCAGGATGACGCACCGGAAGGGCCTTCTAGCATACGCATCGCACGCGACCCACCCGGCGATTGCTGCATCGCACATGTAAACTTGTTCAGAATTGCCGCCATCTTCGGAGCCATCCGGCGCGTTCGTCGTTATGGCTGAGCTTGGCGCGGGACTTTGTCCATACGGCGCCATGCTGAGGTCCCAATGCGGCCCGAAATGCTCTAGTCAGCTTACTGACGCTACCGAAAGGATTCCCGGCCGTATGGCGACCGCTCTTCTCTTCGCCCTCGCCCTGATGGCGCAGGACGCGCCCGTGACCACCGCCGCTCCTCCCCCGCGCACCCAGCCCGCCGCCACGCCGCCGACCGACGAGTACGGCTACATCGCCTGGTGCTACGGCGCGCTCGGCGGCTATGTCGACCTCTACGACAAGGTCATGCCCGAGGTGACGCGGATCGAGAAGGCCTTCCCCGGCCCCGACGGCGCGGCCGCCGCGCTGAAGGAATATCCGGCGATGCGCATCCAGGCGCGCGGCGACCTGAAGACCTACGCCGCGGCCATCACCGCCGCCGAGAAGGCCAGCCCCCGCCCGATCGCCGAGTACGGCGCGGCCGCGATGAAGAAGGGCCGTTCGATCTGGGGCGGTTCGGAAGCCGTCGACAAGGCGCGCTTGGCCCAGGTGTGGATGAGCTGGTCGCCGCCCGGCGACTGCGAGACCCGCGCCAAGGCCCTGGAAAGCAAGTCCAACCTGTTCGGCCAGGCCCTGAACTACAACGTCAAGAGCGCCGTGCCGGTCGAGCCGGAGGCCGCCCCCGCGCCCGAACCGGAAGCCCCGCCTCCGCCGCCGCCTGCCGAAACGCCCGCCCCGGCCAAGATCGAGGCCTCGGCGCCCGCCGCGCCCGCGCCCAAGCCCGCCGTTCAGAAGCCCCCCGTCCAGAAACCCGCTGCGAAGCCGGCGTCCACGGCCGCCGCTCCGACGGCCAAGCCCGCCGCCAAGCCGCTGGCCCCGATCGGCTCGACCCCGGCCAAGCTGCCGGCCAGCCGCGAGATCATCATCGACCCGAACAACCCGCAGGCCTGCGCCGGCAGCCTCGTCCCCGCCAAGCGCGGCGGCAAGGACATGCTGATCTGCAAGCCGGACTAAGAGGCGGCGCACACCCCCTCCGGCCCTCCGGGCCACCTCCCCCAGAGGGGGAGGATCTGAAGCGCCAAGATGCTCCCCTCTGGGGGAGCTGTCGCAAAGCGACTGAGGGGGGCCGCCGCCAGGCGGTCCTCACGGCGCCGTCGGCAGCACCCCGCTCCGCGCCAAGCCCGCGTACCAGCCGTACGAGGCCTTGGGCTTGCGCTCCCCGCTCGCGCGGTCGTGGCTGACCAGGCCGAACTTCGAGCGATAGCCCAGCGCCCATTCCCAGTTGTCGATCAGGCACCAGGCGAAGAAGCCCTTCACGGGCGAGCCCGCCTCCATGGCCGCCTTCACCGCCTGCAGGTGGCGGCGCAGGAAGGCGATGCGGAAGGTGTCGGCCTGGATCGCCCCGCCGTCGCCGAACGGATCCGAGCAGCCGTTCTCGGTGATGAACACCGGCGGATTGCCGTACTCGGTGCGCAGCCGCGTCAGCACCTCCAGCAGGCCCGAGGGATCGATGTGCCGCCCGAAGGCGTCCAGCTCGGCGCCCCTGGGCGGATCGGCCGGCTTGATCCGGCCCGGCGACAGCGGCGCCAGGCGCATGTAGGCCGGCGCGTAGTAGTTCACCCCCATGAAGTCGACCCTCTGGCGGATCGTCGAGAGGTCTTCCGAGCGCACGCGGTCGCCCAGGAACTCGTCCATCTGGTCGGGATAGTCGCCCTTCAGCAGCGGATCGAGCCAGGCGCGGTTCCACAGCGCGTCCAGGCCGTCCGAGGCCAGCCGGTTCCAGAACGCCAGCCCCCCGCCCGCCGGCCGGCAGGGCTGCAGCGCCAGGGTGGTGCCGATCGACAGGTCGCCGTGCGCAGCGCGCAGGGCCTGGATGGCCATCCCCTGCCCCAGGTTCATGTGGTGGGTCACCGGCCCCAGCAGGGCCACGTCCTTCAGCCCCGGCGCATGCTCGCCGGTGACGTGGCCGAACACGGTGTGCACCGCCGGCTCGTTCAGCACGATGATCTTCTTGAGCCGGTCGCCCAGCCGCTCGCCGACCAGGGCGGCATAGTCGGCGAAGGCCTTGGCGCTGTCGCGCGCCGCCCAGCCGCCGCGGTCCTGCACCGCCTGCGGAAGGTCCCAGTGGAACAGCGTGGCGTAGGGCGTCACGCCCTTTTCCAGCAACCTGTCGACCAGTCGGCTGTAGTGATCGACGCCGGCCTGGGCCACCGCGCCCGCCCCCGTGGGCAGCACCCGCGACCAGGAGATCGAGAACCGGTAGGCGCCCAATCCGGCCCCGGCCACCAGGTCGACGTCCTCAGCCCAGCGCCGATAGCTGTCGGTGGCGACCTTGGCGTCCGAGCCGTCGATGATCTTGCCGGGCTGGTCCTGGAACACGTCCCAGACGCTGGGCCCGCGCCCGTCGGCGGTCGGTGACCCCTCCGTCTGGAAGGCGGCGCTGGCCGCGCCCCAGACGAAATCCTTGGGAAAGTCCCGCGACCTCGGCTTCACGTCGCCGCCCTGGGGTCCTGCGCACCCCGCCAGCCCCGCCGCCGTTCCGCCCACCGCCAACGCGCCCAGCGCACGGCGGCTCATGCCCCTGCCTTCCACGCTTCACCCCCAGCTAATCGGAGGTCCCCGCCTCCGTTGCTTTGAGAATGCACGCGAAGAACGCCGGTTGACCAGAGGCCTGCCCTCGCCGGGCGATCATGCTAGGCTTCATGCATGAACGCCCCGGTCCGCCCCCCGCTCGACCTGCCCCACCGGCTGTTCACCACGGAAGACGTCTTCCGCATGGTCCAGGCCGGCGTGCTTGCCGAGAACGAGAACATCGAGCTGATCGACGGGGAAATCGTGGTCATGGCCGCCAAGAAGAACGCCCACGAGATCGTCAAGAGCGCTCTGATCGAACAGCTGGTCCGGTCGATGCCGGGTGAAATGCGGCTGGGCGTGGAGACCACCCTCTACCTGACTGAGCGGCTGTTCGTCGAACCCGACCTGATGCTCTACCCGCGCCGCCTCCAGCCGCAGAGCCTGGCCGGCGCCGACATCGTCCTGCTGATCGAGGTGGCCGACGAGTCTCGCGCCTACGACCTGGGGATCAAGGCCGGCATCTATGCCCAGCATGGCGTCGCCGACTATTGGGTGATCGACGCCGTCGCCCGGCGCGCCGTCATCCACCGACGCCCGTCCGATGACGGCTACAGGTCTATCGAGGTGATCGAGGGCGATCTTCAGGCCTTGCTGCTGCAGGACCTGCGGATCGCCCTCGCCTCGCTGTTCGAGCCTTAAGCCGCCTCGCCGCGCGCCCGGGCCAGCGGGTCGTAGTTGAGGATCGGCGACAGCCAGCGCTCGGTCGTGGCCAGGTCCCAGCCCTTGCGGCGGGCGTAGTCCTCGACCTGGTCGAAGTCGATCTTGCCGACCCCGAAATAGTGGCTCTGCGGGTGGCTGAAATAGAGGCCCGACACCGCCGCGCCGGGGCTCATGGCGAAGCTCTCGGTCAGGGCCATGCCGGTGGCGGCCTCGGCGTCCAGCAGCCTGAACAGCGTGCCCTTCTCGGTGTGGTCGGGCTGGGCCGGATAGCCGGGCGCGGGGCGGATGCCCTGGTACTTCTCGGCGATCAGGCGCTCGGCGTCGAAGCCCTCTTCGGGCGCGTAGCCCCACAGCTCCACCCGGGCCTTGTGGTGCAGCCACTCGGCGAAGGCCTCGGCCAGGCGGTCGGCGAGCGCCGACGCCATGATGGCGCTGTAGTCGTCGCCGGCGTCCTTGAAGCGCTTGACGATCTCGTCCTCGCCATGGCCGGCGGTGACGGCGAAGCCGCCCACATAGTCGGCCGGGCCGCCCACGGGCGCGACGAAGTCCGACAGCGCCAGGTTGGCCTTGCCCTCGCCCGGGCCCTTGTCGATCTGCTGGCGCAGGGTGTGCAGGCGGGCGATCTCGACCGTGCGGGTCTCGTCCGAATACAGCACCACGTCGTCCTCGACCGCCTGGGCCGGCCAGAAGCCGATCACGCCCTTGGCCCCGAACCACTTCTCGGCGATGACCTTGTCGAGCATGACCCGGGCGTCGCGATAGAGATCGGTGGCCGCCTCGCCGACCACGTCGTCTTCCAGGATCTGCGGATAGCGGCCGATCAGCTCCCAGCTGGCGAAGAACGGCGACCAGTCGATGAACGGCTCCAGCTCGGCCAGGCTCGGCTCGAAGGTGCGCGCGCCGGTGAACAGCGGCTTGGGCGGCGTATAGCCCTTCCAGTCGATGGCGTACTTGCGCTTGCGGGCCTCGCCGATGGCCGTGCGGGCCTTGACCGTCTGGCCGCGGGCGTACTGCTCGCGCACCTTGACGTACTCGGCGCGGGTATCGGCCGTCACCCGGTCCTTCTCGGTCGGCGACAGCAGCGAGGACACCACGCCCACCGCCCGGCTGGCGTCGACCACATAGGTGGTCGGGCCGCGGCGATAGGCCGGCTCGATCTTCACCGCCGTGTGGGTGCGGCTGGTCGTGGCTCCGCCGATCAGCAGCGGGATGTTGAAGCCCTGGCGCTCCATCTCGGCGGCAACGAACACCATCTCGTCCAGCGACGGGGTGATCAGGCCCGACAGGCCGATCATGTCGACCTCGTGCTTCTTGGCCTCGTCGAGGATGCGGTCGGCGGGCACCATCACGCCCAGGTCGACGACCTCGTAGTTGTTACACTGCAGCACGACGCCGACGATGTTCTTGCCGATGTCGTGGACGTCGCCCTTCACCGTGGCCATCAGCACCTTGCCGGCGGCCTTGCGCGCCTGGCCTTCCTTCTCGGCCTCCATGAACGGCATCAGCCAGGCCACGGCCTGCTTCATCACGCGGGCCGACTTGACCACCTGCGGCAGGAACATCTTGCCCGCGCCGAACAGGTCGCCGACGACGTTCATGCCGTCCATCAGCGGGCCTTCGATGACGTGCAGCGGCCGCTCGGCGGCCAGGCGGGCCTCTTCGGTGTCGGCGTCGATGAACTCGGTGATGCCGTGCACCAGGGCATGGGTCAGGCGCTCGTTCACCGTTCCCTCGCGCCAGGCCAGGTTGGCGACCTGCTGCTGGCCCTTCTCGCCCTTGTAGCGCGGGGCCATGTCGACCAGGCGCTCGGTGTTGGTCTGCACCGGATCGCGCTGCGGACGGTTGAGGATCACGTCCTCGACGGCCTCGCGCAGGGTCGCGTCGATATCGTCGTAGACCGGCAGGTCGCCGGCGTTGACGATGCCCATGTCCATGCCGGCGTTGATGGCGTGGTACAGGAACACCGAGTGGATCGCCCTGCGCACCGGCTCGTTGCCGCGGAAGCTGAACGAGACGTTCGACACCCCGCCCGACACCCGGGCGAACGGCAGCAACTGCTTGATCCGGCGCGTGGCTTCGATGAAGTCGACGGCGTAGTTGTCGTGCTCCTCGATCCCGGTCGCCACGGCGAAGATGTTGGGATCGAAGATGATGTCTTCCGGCGCGAAGCCCACCTTGTCGACCAGGGTGTTGTAGGCGCGCTGGCAGATTTCGACCTTGCGGGCCTCGGTGTCGGCCTGGCCGACCTCGTCGAAGGCCATGACCACCACCGCCGCGCCGTAGCGCTGGCAAAGGCGGGCCTGCTGGAGGAACTTCTCCTCGCCTTCCTTCAGGCTGATCGAGTTGACGATCGCCTTGCCCTGCACGCACTTGAGGCCGGCTTCGATCACTTCCCACTTGGAGCTGTCGATCATCACCGGCACGCGGGCGATGTCGGGCTCGGCGGCCATCAGGTTCAGGAAGGTGACCATCGCCTGCTCGCTGTCGAGCAGGCCCTCGTCCATGTTGACGTCGATGACCTGGGCGCCGGCCTCGACCTGCTGGCGCGCGACCGACAGGGCCTCGCTGAAGTTGCCCTCGACGATCAGCTTCTTGAACTTGGCCGAACCGGTGACGTTGGTCCGCTCGCCGATGTTGACGAAGACAGGTCTCATTGGGATGCGCTCAGGATGGTCTGCAGGCCGGCGATGTGGGTCAGCCACGCATCGTGCGCGTCGCCTTCCTGCCAGAGTTCGTCGATTTCGGACGCCGGGGCGACAACCCGGGCCAGGGCCGCGCGGGCCAGGCGCACCAGGCCTTCCGGCGGCGCGCCCAGGGCGTCCTTGAGGCCGCGCTGGTCTTCTGGCAGCACGGCCAGATCGCCGACGCAGGCCGCCACGATGGCGGCGGCGGCCACGGCCATCTCGCCCTCGGGCGCTTCCAGATAGCCCGCGGCCTTGGTCACGTGCTCGAGGATCCGCACCACCGTGCGCCAGTCCGGCGCCTCGACCAGATCCTCGATGAAGTCGGCGGCCTCGTCGTTGTCGAACGGTCCGTTGTCCCAGGCGCCCATGGTCAGGCCGCCGTCTCGGCTTGCCCGGCGCGCGCCTCGGCCAGGGCCAGCTGGCCGCGCAGGAAGTCGCCGAACTCGATCCCCTGCGCCTTCAGCGCCTTGGGATACAGCGACGAAGCCGTCAGACCCGGCAGGGTGTTGGTCTCCAGATAGACGAGGCCATGGTCGGAGACGATGAAGTCCGAGCGCGAATAGCCGCGGCAGCCCAGCGCCTTGTGGGCCTTCAGGGCCTGGTCCTGCAGGGCGGCGTTGATCTCCGGCGCGAAGGTGGCCGGGCAGATCTCGACCGTGTCCTTGGCCAGGTACTTGGACTTGTAATCGAACTTGCCGGCCGAGGGACGGATCTCCACCGGCGGCAGGGCGATGACCTCGCCATTGGCCAGTTCCAGAACGCCGCAGGTCGACTCCAGCCCCTGCACGAAGGGCTCGATGACGTAGGGCATCTCCTTGGCCGCCTCGGCGACGGCCGCCAGGTCGGCGGGACCGTCGACGAAGATCAGGCCATAGCTCGAACCGTCCTCGGCCGGCTTGGCGATCAGGCGGCCATAGTCGGCCAGCGCGCTCTCGGCGCCCTCCAGGAAGATGCTCTCGGGAACCGAGACGCCCGCCCTGCCGACGACTTCCTTGGCCAGGATCTTGCCGAAGGCCAGGCGGCTGGCCTCTGAGCCCGAGCCGGTGAAGGCCACGCCCTTGGCTTCGCACAGCGCCTGCAAACCGCCGTCCTCGGCGAAACCGCCGTGCAGGCTCAGCAGCAGCACGCGGTCCTCACGGGCCGCGACGTCCAGCGCCGCCTCGATGTCGCCGATGGGCGCGCCTTCGGTCGGCAGGTCCAGCTCGAAAGGACGCTCATGGCCCAGAAGCACGCCCTGGCTGGCGACATAGACCCAGCCGTCCGGAGCCCAGAACCAGAGGTCGGCTTCAGGCAGGGTCCGCGACAGGCCCTGGGCGCTGGCCACGGCCACGAGACGCTCGCGGCTGGGGCCGCCGAAAAGGATGGTGGTGCGCATCGTCTCGTACTCGATCAGGCCAGCTCGAAGGGTTCCAGGCCCGCCAGGCGCATGGCCTTGGGGCGTTCCGGGACGGCGCGCGGCTGAACGCCGCGCACCTCGTCCGCCACGTGGCGGATGTGGTCGGGGGTGGTGCCGCAGCAGCCGCCCAGAATGTTCACGAGGCCGTCCTTGGCCCACTCGTGCAGGGCGTGGCCGGTCTCGTGCGGCTCCTCGTCGTACTCGCCCATGGCGTTGGGCAGGCCGGCGTTGGGATAGGCCGCGACCAAGGTGTCGGCGATGCGGGCCATCTCGGCGATGTGCGGGCGCATCAGATCCGCGCCCAGGGCGCAGTTGAAGCCCACCGCGAACGGCTTGGCGTGCTTGATCGAGTTCCAGAACGCCTCGGCGGTCTGGCCCGACAGCGTGCGGCCCGAGCGGTCGGTGATGGTGCCGCTGATCCAGATCGGCAGCTCCTCGTGGCCCTCGTCGCGCCAGTCGAGGATGGCCTTGATGGCGGCCTTGCAGTTCAGGGTGTCGGTGATGGTCTCGATCAGGAAGAGATCGACCCCGCCCTGGTACAGGGCGTCCACCTGCTGGCGATAGGCCTCGTAGACCTGGTCGAAGGTCACCTTGCGCGCGCCCGGGTCGTTCACGTCCGACGACATCGACAGCATGACGTTCAGCGGGCCGATCGAACCGGCGATGAACTTCGGACGCTCGGGATTTTCGGCGTTCCAGCGGTCGGCGACCTGGCGGCCGATCCTGGCGCCTTCCAGGTTGATGTCCCACACGTCCTGTTCGCCCAGCCGGTAGTCGGCCTGGGCGATGGTGGTGCCCGAGAAGGTGTTGGTCTCGGAGATGTCGGCGCCGGCCGCGAAATAGGCGTCGTGCAGCTCGGCCACCAGATCGGGCCGAGTCAGGCACAGGATGTCGTTGTTGCCCTTCATCTGGCCGTCGAAGTTCGCGAAGCGCTCGGCGCGGTAATCGGCCTCACCCAGCTTCTTCTTCTGGAACATCACGCCCCAGGAGCCGTCGAGGATGAGGATGCGCTCCTTGGCGGCGGCCTTGAGGGCGGCCACGCGGTTGGCGCGAATGGAAAGGTCGGTCATTTGGCGGCTCCCTGCTGGCGCGCCAGTTCCTGGTTGAACCGGGTCTCGTAGCCGTCGACGAACTTGCCCAGTTCAGTCGGATCGATGAACGCGTCGGCGTCGCCGCGCAACTGCTTCTGGCGCTTGGCCAAGAGGTCGCCCTGCTCCTCGTGGCTGGGCAGCATCACGTCGGTCGGGATCGCCCGCAGCGCCGCGAAGCTGGCCCGGTAGTCGGCGACGATCGACTTGTGGGTCTTGTTGCCGACCAGCACGTTGCCGGCCACCGACAGCGAGCACGGGAAGGTCACGTTCAGCGCCCGGCCCCGATCGACCACCTGGGTGGTCCAGCTGGTGCAGCCGATGGTGTGGCCCGGCGTCAGGTGCGCGACCAGAGTCGAGCCGCCCATCTTCAGCTTGGTCTCGTCGCCGAACGCCTTGTCGACCTTCACCGCCGGAAAAGGCGTCAGGCCGTTGGCGTTGTCGCCGAAGTGCTGGCCCTTCTCCAGGGCGGGCTTGTCGGCGCGCGAGGCCCACAGCTTGGCGCCGGTGTCGGCCTTCAGCTGGGCCAGGCCGCCGGCGTGGTCGTAGTGGGCGTGGGTGTTGATCAGCACCTTCACGTCGGAAAGCTTGAAGCCCAGCGACTGGATGTTGCGCTCGATCAGCTTGCCGCCTTCCGCCGACGGCCCGCCGTCGAGCAGCACATGGCCTTCCGACGTCGTGACCAGCCAGGCCGACAGCCCCTCGGAGCCGACGTAGTAGATGTTGCCGACCACCCGGTAGGGCTTGATCGGCCGCACCCAGTTGGCGTTGTCGTCGGCCTTGGCCACGACGCTCGTCGAGGCAAGGCCCAGCGCCAGGGCGAAGACCAGCGCCCTCATGCGGCGGCCTCCTGGGCCGGCGCGCTCTCGCGCACGCCCAGCACGCGGCAGATGGCGTAGACGAGGTCGGCGCGGTTCAGCGTGTAGAAGTGGAAGTCGTTGAAGCCCTGCTCCTGCAGCTTGGCGCACATCTCGGCGGCCACCGAGCAGGCGATCAGGCGGCGGGTCTCCGGATCCTGGTCCAGCCCCTCGAACAGGTTGGCCAGCCACGACGGCACCGAGGTCTGGCAGGCCGCCGACATGGTCTTGAGGCCGTTGAAGTTGGTCACCGGCATGATGCCCGGCACGATCGGGATGGTGATCCCCGCCGCGCGCGCCTTGTCGACGAAGCGCAGGAAGGCGTCGATGTCGAAGAAGAACTGGCTGATGCCCAGGGTGGCGCCGGCGTCGACCTTGGCCTTCAGCACGTCGATGTCGTGGTCCAGCGACGGGCTCTCGGGGTGCTTTTCGGGATAGACCCCGACCAGCACCTCGAACGGCGCGATGCCGCGCAGCGCCGCCGTCAGTTCGGTGGCGTTCTTGTAGCCGTCCTCGCGCGGCACGTAGACGCCGCCGATGCCGCCTTCGCCGGGAGGCGGGTCGCCCCGCAGCGACACGATGTGGCGCACGCCGATGTTCCAGTAGTCGTGGATCACCTCGTCGACCTCGGCGCGGCTGGCGCCGACGCAGGTCAGGTGGGCGGCCGGCTTCAGCGAGGTCTCGTCGAGGATGCGCTTGACCGTGCGGTGGGTGCGCTCACGGGTCGAGCCGCCGGCGCCGTAGGTCACCGACACGAAGGCCGGGTCCAGCGGGGCGAGGCGCGTGATCGCCTCCCACAGGCTGGCTTCCATCTTCTCGGTCTTGGGCGGGAAGAACTCGAACGACACGCGCGGCCGGGCGGCGCCGACGGGGCGTTCGCCGGCGCGGGCCACCGGCCCGATCACGCGGCGGGTGGGCGGCAGGGTCATGCGGCGGTCCTTTCGGCCAGGGCCGCGCCGGGTCGACGGGCGGTCCAGATCTTGACGGTCAGCCCCTCGGCCGTGGTCGGCGGCAGGGCGATGTTGGTTTCGGGCACGAGACCGCCGGCCTCGATCCAGGGCAGGATCTCGTCGTCGGCGAAGCCCAGGCGGCGATGCTGGTGAGCCTCGCGCAGGAACTCGTGGTCGTGCGGGGCGAAGTCGGCGATCAGCAGCAGGCCGCCGGGGGCCACCAGGCGCGCGGCCTCGGTCACGGCCGCGGCGGGGTCGCCCAGATAGTGCAGCACCTGGTGGACGGTGACGAGGTCGGCGCCGCCCCCCGGCAGGCCGGTGTCGAAGATGTCGCCGTGGCGCAGCTCGCAGGCCGTCAGCCCGGCCTTGGCCACCTCGTCGCGGGCGATGTTCAGCATCTGCTGCGACAGGTCCAGGCCCAGCGCGTTCACCGCCCGGCCGCCCAGCAAGGTCAGCATGCGGCCGGCGCCCGCGCCCAGGTCGACCATCTCGTCGAACGGACCCTCGCCGGTCGCGCGCAGGATGGCCGCCTCGACCTCCTTCTCGTCGACATAGAGCGAGCGGATCTCGTTCCAGCGCGCGGCGTTGCGGGCGAAATAGGCCTGGGCGCCGGCCGACCGCTCGGCGCGCACGGCGGCCAGTTGGCTGGCGTCGCCCCGCACGATCGCGTCGTCGGCCTGGATCAGCGCCAGGGCCGCGGCGACCACCGCCCCGCCGCCGGACGTGCCGGCCAGGCGATAGAACACCCAGGCCCCGTCGGGAAAACGCTCGACCAGTCCGGCCTCGGCCAGAAGCTTCAGATGGCGGGAAACGCGCGGCTGGCTCTGGTCGAGTATCCGGCACAGCTCGAGCACCGAAAGCTCCTCGACGGCCAGCAGCGCGAGGATGCGCAGACGGGTGCTTTCGCCCGCCGCCCGAAGTACGTCGACAACCTGTTCGCTCGCTAGCGCCATAGGGATATAAAGATATCTTTATGTCCGATTTGGCAAGCGAATTCTGCGCCGACGGGACGCTCCTTATCCCGCCGGCCGGAGATCAAAAAGCCCCTTGGCGCGACCACCGCGCCATGATCGGGGATAAATCTTCCAATCTCGCCCAGTTCAGCCTTCGGCGGCCGGCTGCCAGAGCTCGACCTTGAAGCCCGCCGGATCGACCAGCCAGGCGAAGCGCCCGTACTCCTCGTCCTGCCGCCCCGTCGGCTCGACGCCCTCGGCGGCAGCCTTGGCCAGCACGCCGTCGATGTCGTCGACGATCAGGTTGATCATGAACGGCGCGGTCGAAGGCTCGAAATAGCGGGTGTCGGCGGGGAACGGCGACCAGTTGGTCATGCCGACCTTGGGATGCGGAAACATCGCCCCGCCCCAGTCCTCGACCTTGATCCCCAGCACCCGGGCGTACCACGCGGCCAGGCCCTTGGGGTCCTCGGCCTTGAAGAACACCCCGCCCAGACCCAGCACCTTGGCCATGCGATCCCCTTCCCTCTTTCCAGGCGCCGACCCTGTCAGGCCGCCACGGGGCTGGCCAGAGGCTCGCCGTGGAAATAGCGGCGCAGGTTCTCCAGGGTCAGGTTGACCATGGCCGGAATGCTGTCGAGCGTCGCGCCCGCCATGTGCGGCGTCAGCACGGTGTGGGGCACATCGGCCCAGCGCGCCGGGGGCGTCGGCTCCTGCTCGAAGACGTCCAGGGCGGCCATGCCCAGGCGTCCGTCCTTCAGCGCGGCGACCAGGGCCTCCTCGTCGACCAGCGACCCGCGCGACACGTTGACCAGCAGGCCGTGCGGACCCAGGGCGTCGATGACCCCGGCGTTGACCATGTGACGGTTGGCGGCGTCCGGGCGGGCGCAGACCACCAGGATGTCGCTGTCGCGGGCCAGGGCCAGCAGGTTCTCGGCGCGCGGCCAGGCGGCCTCCTTGGGACGCGGGCCCCACCAGGCGACCTTGACGTCGAAGGCCTCCAGACGACGGGCGACGGCCTCGCCGATATGGCCAAGGCCGATGATCCCGGCCTTGCGGCCGCGCAGGCCGTGGCGCGCGCCCATGCGGTCCATCGAGGTCCAGCGGCCGGCCCGCACCCGGCGGTCGCCCTCGGCGATGCCGCGCCAGGCGCTCAGCAGCAGGCCCAGGGCGTGGTCGGCCACGTCGCCGGCGTTCAGCCCCACCGAATGGGTGACCGCCAGGCCGTGGGCCCGGCACCAGGGCACGTCGACGCCGTCATAGCCGGCGCTGACGCAGGCGATCAGGCCCAGGCGCGGCATTTCCGACAGCAGGTCGCGCGGCAGCACCATCTCGCCGGCGTGGACGATGGCCTGCACCTGCTTGCCCGGCCCCTCCAGGAAGGCCAGGCGATCGGGATAGTCCCACAGGCGATGCACCTCGTAGGCGCCTTCCAGCAGCGGCTGCATCGGCAGCAGCATCTCGTGCGAAAGGACGATGTGGGGCTTCACGACGGGGGTCTGCGACATACGGCTTCTCCAGTCCCGGCGCGCGGCGGACTATCTCCGCCGCCGATCCGCGGGACGATCGTTCTTGGCTGGGACAGGCTACTCCTCTGACGCCCGCGCGCCAGCACTCAACACGCGACGCACGAACATCTGAAGCGCCGCTCTCAACCCGCCATGGTCGCCGGCGGTTCCGTGCGCGGCGAAGCTGTGAACGCCTTGACCGCGAAGGGGTTTTATCGACTGGCGCCGAGAACGGCGCTTTAGGGAGAGCTCCCATGTTCACGAAAACCCTCCTGGCGGGCGCAACGCTCGCCCTGATCGCCTCCGGCGCCGTGTCGGGCGCGGCCGTCGCGAACCCGAAGATCAAGGCCTCGGCCGCCGTGGCCTCGCCCAAGCAGCCGATCCCGTATGGCCAGCTGGAAGCCTATTCCAAGGCCTCGCCCAAGCAGCGCGCCACCAAGGACTGGTGGGCCGGCGAGGCGGCGACCGGCGCCGCGGCCGACACCTCCGCCACCCTGCCGCCCGCCACGATGAACGGCGCGATGTCCGGCGACGCGGCGGCCAGCACGGCGGTCAATCCGCCCAGCGCCGACGCCCCGCCCTCGATGCCGACGACGCCGCCGACCAACACCCCGCCCGACGACATGATGGCCCCCGATCCGGGCTCCAACCTGCCCGGCTCGGATCCGAACATGCCGCCCAAGGAACCCAAGTAGGCGCGCAAGAAAAAAGGGGCGGCCCCGATGGAGCCGCCCCTCTCTATCTGTTTTCGACCTTCGGCCGCCGCGCTTAGCGGGCGAACTTCTGGAACTTGATCCGCTTGGGGATCAGGCTGTCGGCGCCCAGGCGGCGCTTCTTGTCTTCCTCGTACATCTCGAAGTTGCCTTCGAACCATTCGACGTGGCTGTCGCCCTCGAAGGCCAGGATGTGCGTGGCCAGGCGGTCCAGGAACCAGCGATCGTGGCTGATGACCACGGCGCAGCCGGCGAACTCTTCGAGCGCCTCTTCCAGGGCCTGCAGGGTTTCGATGTCCAGGTCGTTGGTCGGTTCGTCGAGCAGGATCAGGTTGCCGCCGGTGGCCAGGGTCTTGGCCAGGTGGACGCGGTTGCGCTCACCGCCCGACAGCAGGCCGACCTTCTTCTGCTGGTCGCCGCCCTTGAAGTTGAAGCTGCCGACATAGGCGCGGCTGTTGATCTCGCGCTTGCCGACGACCATCACGTCGGTGCCGCCGCTGACTTCTTCCCAGACCGTCTTGTTCGGGTCCAGCGCGTCGCGCGACTGGTCGACATAGGCCAGCTTCACGGTCTCGCCGACCTTGATGGTGCCCTGGTCGGGCTGCTCGCGGCCGGTGATCAGCTTGAACAGGGTCGACTTGCCGGCGCCGTTGGGGCCGATGACGCCGACGATGCCGTTCGGCGGCAGGCGGAACGACAGGTCCTTGAACAGCACCTTGTCGCCGTACTCCTTCTCCAGGCCGTTAACCTCGAGAACGACGTTGCCGAGGCGCGGGCCGGGCGGGATCTGGATGTGGGCCTGGGTCTGGGCGGCGCGGGCGTTCTCCTGCGCGGCGACCATTTCCTCGTACGAGGCCAGGCGGGCCTTCGACTTGGACTGACGGGCCTTGGGCGAGCTGCGGACCCATTCCAGTTCGCGGGTGAGCGCGCGCTGGCGGGCTTCCGATTCCGACTGCTCCTGGACGACGCGCTTCTGCTTCTGCTCGAGCCAGCCCGAGTAGTTGCCCTCGTAGGGGATGCCCTTGCCGCGATCCAGCTCCAGGGTCCACTTGGTGACCTGATCCAGGAAGTAGCGGTCGTGGGTGACCAGGATCACGCAGCCCGGGAACTCTTCCAGGTGGTGCTGCAGCCAGGCCACCGACTCGGCGTCCAGGTGGTTGGTCGGTTCGTCGAGCAGCAGCATGTCGGGCTTGCTGAGCAGCAGGCGGGCCAGGGCGATGCGGCGCTTTTCACCACCCGACAGGCTCTCGATGTTGCTGTCGTTGGGCGGGCAGCGCAGGGCGTCGATCGCCATCTCGATCTTGGAATCGATGTCCCACAGATCCTTGGCGTCGATGATCTCCTGGAGCTTGGTCATCTCCTCCATCAGCTCGTCGGTGTATTCCTCACCGAGCTGGGCGGCCAAGGCGTTGTACTTGTCGAAGACCTTCTTGTCCTCGCAGTCGGCGATCACGTTGCCCCAGACGTCGAGCGTCGGGTCCAGCTGCGGCTCCTGCGGGAGGTAGCCGCGCTTGACGCCGTCGGCGGCCTTGGCCTCGCCGGAAAATTCCTTGTCCAGGCCGGCCATCACCTTCAGCAGGGTCGACTTACCCGAGCCGTTGACGCCGACCACGCCGATCTTGGCGTCGGAATAGAACGACAGCCAGATGTTCTCGAAGACCTTCTTGCCGCCGGGATAGGCCTTGGTCAGGCCCTGCATCTGGAAAATGTATTGCTGCGCCATGAGGGGCTTTTCGTCTCTCGGGTCGGGGTGCGGGGATCGGCCGCTCAAATAGCGGCTGGGGCCGGTTTGCGCAATCTCGGCCCCTTCACACGTTCGTCGCCGGACTGTCGACCAGGCGACAAATAACCGTCGCAGCCCCGTCGCCGATCCACGTTAGGCGAACAGCCCCAGACGCGCCCCGGCGGCCTCCCCGCCCCCGGCGCACTAGGGGATAGTTCAGATGAAGTCCGCCCTCCTGCTCAGCGCCGCCCTAGGCGCCCTTCTCTTCGCCGCGCCCGTGCTGGCCGCCGAGACCCCCGCGCCCGAACCGGCGTCCGCCGCCGCCGAGGTCGAGGCGGTCATCGTCATCGGCCAGGGCCAGAGCCGCCAGGTCCAGATCCTCAACGAGGACAGCATCGCCGCCCAGGCCGCCGGCACGAGCCCGCTGAAGGCCATCGACAAGCTGCCGGGCGTCTCGTTCCAGTCGGCCGACCCGTTCGGCGCCTACGAATGGTCGACCAGCCTGTCGATCCGCGGCTTCAACCAGAACCAGCTGGGCTTCACCCGCGACGGCGTGCCGCTGGGCGACATGAGCTACGGCAACCACAACGGCCTGCACATCAGCCGCGCCATCGCCAGCGAGAACATCGGCCGGGTCGAACTGGCCCAGGGCGCCGGTTCGCTGGGCACCGCCTCGACCTCGAACCTCGGCGGCACGCTGCAGTTCTATTCGCGCGATCCGTCCGAAAAGATGAGCGGCCAGCTGAACCTGACCGGCGGCTCGCAGAACATGCACCGCGTGTTCGCCCGCTTCGAGACCGGCGCCATCGACCAGATCGGCGGCCTGCGCGCCTTCTTCTCGGTCGCCGACCAGAAGACCGACAAGTGGAAGGGCGGCAGCGAGCAGAAGCAGCGCCAGTACGACGCCAAGGCCGTCCTGCCGATCGGCGAAGGCTCGCTGACCGGCTTCTACACCCGCTCGGAGCGCCGCGAGCAGGACTACCAGGATATGTCGTTCGAGATGATCAAGCGTCTCGGCCGCGACTGGGACAACCTGATCCCCAACTGGAACCTGGCGATCGCCGCGGCGCGCGCCTACCAGACCGGCACGGCCCTGCCCGCCCCGTTCGCCACGGTCGACGACGCCTACTACGCCGGCGCCGGCGTGCGTGACGACGACCTCTACGGCGCGATCCTGGCCCTGCCGTTCGGCGACCGCGTCGACTTCAAGGCCACCGCCTACCAGCACAAGAACAAGGGCCAGGGCCTGTGGTACACGCCCTACCTGGCCAGCCCGGGCTTCGGCACGGCCGGTTCGGACGCCGCCCCGCTGTCGATCCGCACCACCGAATACGACATCGACCGCGGCGGCCTGATCGCCAGCCTCTCGGTCGACCTGGGCGCCCACAAGCTGAGCGGCGGCTTCTGGACCGAGACCAACCACTTCAACCAGGCCCGCCGCTTCTACGCCGAGACCGTCTCGCGTCCGTCGCGCGATCCGCTCGACTTCCAGCAGAACCCGTTCGCCACCCAATGGCAGTACCGGTTCAAGACCGAGACCCTGACCGGCTACATCGAAGACAGCTGGGCCGTGACCGACGCCCTGAAGATCAACTTCGGCTTCAAGGCCATCAAGGTCGAGAACAGCGTCGAGACCGTGGTCGGCAACCCGCTGTCGGGCACGATCAAGAGCGAGGAAAGCTTCCTGCCGCAGGTCGGCGCGGTCTACGCCTTCGGCAACGGCCTGGAGCTGTTCGGCGGCTACACCGAGAACATGGCCGCCTACGTCTCGGCCGCCACCGCCGGTCCGTTCGCCTCGCAGAGCCAGACGGTGGTCGACTACGTCGCCAAGACCCTGGAGCCGGAAAGCTCCAAGACCTGGGAGGGCGGCGTCCGCTATCGCAACGGCGCGTTCCAGGGCGTGGCCGCGGTCTATGACGTGACCTTCGAGAACCGCCTGCTCAGCGCCTCGACCGCCTCGCCGATCCTGGGCCTGCCCGCCGTGCTGTCGAACGTCGGCTCGGTGAAGACCCGGGGCGTGGAGCTGGCCGGCGAGTACCGCCTGACCGACGCCTGGTCGGTCTACGGCTCGTACACCTACAACACCTCCGAATACGAGGACGACGTCACCAACGGCGACGGCACCATCGCCGCCCGCACGGCTGGCAAGACCGTCGTCAACACGCCCAAGAACCTGTTCAAGGGCGAGGTGAAGTTCGAGCAGGGCGGCTTCTTCGCCCGCCTCGGCGTCAGCTACACCGGCGAGCGCTACTACACCTACGAGAACGTCGGCGGCGAGGTCGACGGCTACACCGTGGCCGACCTGACCCTCGGCTACCGCTTCGACGGCGAGGGCTGGAGCAAGGGCCTGGAGATCCAGGCCAACATCACCAACCTGACCGACGAGGACTACATCTCGACCGTCGGCTCGGGCGGCTTCGTCAACCGCGACACCGCCGGCACGACCATGACCCTGCTGCCGGCCCCGCCGCGCCAGGGCTTCGTGACGATCAAGAAGGCGTTCTAGGCCCTCTTCCAGTCCAGACCGCGCGGCCGGGAGGCGACTCCCGGCCGCGTTTCGTTCAAGCTTCGCCTAAAGAGCCTAGGGGAAACGCCCGTGACCGATCTCTCCCGCCGCTCGGCGCTCGGCCTGTCGGCCGCCGCCCTGGCCGTCGCGCCTGCCGCCGCCCAGGCCGCCCAGGCCGCCCAGGCTGTCGTCGACGCGCCCCACCCCGCCCTCGACAAGCCGCTGACCCGCATCGCCTTCGGCTCCTGCGCCAAGCAGGACAAGGACCAGCCGATCTGGGAAGCGATCTTCGCGACCAAGCCCGACCTCTTCATGTTCCTCGGCGACAACATCTACGCCGACACCCGCGATCCCAAGGTGATGGCCGCCAAGTACGCCATGCTGGCCGCCAAGCCGCACTTCAAACGGCTGCGCGACGAGATCCCCGTCGTCGCCATCTGGGACGACCACGACTTCGGCGAGAACGACGCCGGCGGCGACTATCCGATGAAGGCCGAGAGCCGCCGCCAGTTCTGCGACTTCTGGGGCGACCCCTCGAACTCGCCGCGTCGCACGCGCGACGGCGTCTACGCCGCCTACGTCTTCGGCCCCGAGGGGCGCCGGGTGCAGATCCTGCTGCCCGACCTGCGCTGGAACCGCACGCCCCTGGCCGAGAAAACCTTCAAGGGCGGCTACAAGGCCTGGGCCGTCGCCCGCGGCCTGCAGGGCAAGGAGACGCCCGGCCCCTACGACCGCATCCCCGACTACGACGCCACCATGATCGGCGAGCCGCAGTGTACCTGGCTGGAGGCCCAGCTGGCCCAGCCGGCCGACCTGCGGATCTTCGGCTCCAGCCTGCAGGTGCTGGCCGACTTCGCCGGTTGGGAAAGCTGGATCAACTACGCCCGCGACCACCAGCGGCTGTTCGAAGCCATCCGCCGCCAAAGGGCCGAACGCCTCTTCTTCGTCAGCGGCGACACCCACTACGCCGAGGTCTCCAGGCTGGACCTCAACGTCCCTTACCCGATGTGGGACGTCACCTCGTCGGGCCTGACCGAGGTGTGGCCGGTCACCCCGCCCAATGCCCTGCGCGCCTCGGCCGTGCTGCGCGAGCGCAACTTCGGCCTGATCACTATCGACTGGTCCCCGCCCGCCCCCAGGGTCACGATCGAGATCCGCGACGAGAAGGGCCAGGTTCGCATCACCCAGGCGATCGACGCGGGAACGCTGAAGATGGGGTGAGTCAGAAACAAAAATCCTCCCCCTCTGGGGGAGGT
>NZ_JBFTJR010000053.1:0-35559 GCF_056395525.1 Caulobacter sp. 10L414 | reverse complement strand
GCGTAGATCCTCCCCCGCTGGGGGAGGTGGCCCGGAGGGCCGGAGGGGGTCAGCGCAGGATCAGCCCCATGGCGATGTCATCCTCAAACGTCCCGTCGGGGAACCGCCCACGCTTCTCCAGCCGCCCTTCCACACGAAACCCCAATCGCTCGTAGAGCCGCAGCGCTCCCGCATTGCCCGCGCCGGCGTTCAACTCCACCCGCACGATCGGCGGGTCCATCGCCCGTGCGGCGGCGAACAGCGCGTGGAACAGGGCCGAGCCGACGCCCCTGCCCCGCCAGTCGGGATGCACGGCCACCGTCAGGTCGGACAGCACGTGGGAGAACAGCCTCACCGGAATGCGCACGGCGTGGATCTCGCCGATGACGACGCCGCCTTGGTCAACCGCCACCAAGCCCACGCCGTCAGCCAGGGCTTCACCGAGGATCCGGGCGACATAGGCGTCGGTGATCTCTTCCGGCCGCCGGGCGATGCCGCCTGGGATAGCTGCGGTCGCGCGATGCACCGCGACCACGGCCGCCACGTCATCCATCTTCGTCGGGCGGATCGAGAAGGTCATCCGTCCCTCTGGAAAGGATAGAAGCCGCCGCCGAGGTCGAGGATGGCGGTCAGTTCGTCCAGCGCTTCGCGGCTTTCGACCAGCAGGGCCGGATCGGCCAGATCGGCCGGCGCCAGGCGGTCGCGGTAGCGGCGTGTTCCCCAGTCGGCAAGGCGCTCGTGCAGGGTTGCGTCGAAGCGCTGGGCCGGACTGGCGGCGGCCAGTTCGTCCTCGGTCAGCACCACCCGCAGGCGCAGGCAGGCCGGCCCGCCGCCGTTGCGCATGCTCTGGCGGACATCGGCGTACTCCACTCGGCCGATCGGACCGTTGGAGGAGGCCAGCCCCTCGGCCAAGGCGCGGGCGCGGGGATTGTCGCGGGTCTCGCCGGGGGCCAGCAGAACCAGGCGATCCTCTCCGGGCAGGACGAGGAGCTGGGAGTTGAAGAGATAGCTCTTCACCAGGTCCTCGATCGGCAGGTCGGCCTCGGAGACCTCGACGAACACCGGCTCGAACAGGCCCTCAGCGGCGCGGCGAACCTCGGCTTCCATGCCGGCTCGGTCCTCGAAGGCGGCTTCGTGGAAAAACAGGGTCTCGCGTGTGCCGACGCAGACCACGTCGTTGTGGAAGGCCCCGCCGGCGATGGCGCGGCGGCCCTGGCGGGGAAAGACGGCGCGAGCGGCGGCGTGGCGGCGCTGGATCGCCTCGAAGGCCTCACGGGTCTGGCGGGCCGGATAGGCGCCGCTCCAGTGCTCCCAGGCCTCGCGACCCCAGACGAAGAGGTTGACGCCCGGCGCACCGTGCTCGGCGCAGAGCCGCACGTGATTGGCCGCGCCCTCGTCGGCGAAGTGCGGCTGGGCCGGCAGCGGGTCGTGGACGGCGAAGCGGGTCTCGTCCGCGAACAAGCGACGCAGGGCCCGGGCGGTCTGCGGGCCTTCCAGGCTGCGGTGCAGGTTGGTCAGCAGGTTGGCCGGCGTGAAGTGGACGCGGCCATCGGCCGTGTCGGCGCTGGGCGTGACGGTGGCGGCGTTGGCGGCCCACATCGGCGAGGCCGAGCAGGCGGCGGCGGCCAGGGCTGGGGCGGTCTTCCAGGCGCTCTCGATGACGGAGGCGTCGGAGCCGGAAAACCCGATCGACTTCAGGAACGCCACGGCCGGCCGCTCGTGCGGCGGCAGCACGAACTGCGGCACGCCCCAGTCGGCCAGGCGCCGCATCTTCGACAGTCCCTCCAGCACCGCCGCGCGCGGGTCGGACACCTGGCCGGCGTTGACCTGACTGGCGATGTTGCCCGGCGACAGGCCGACATAGGAGTGGGTCGGGCCGACCAGCCCGTCGCAATTGGCCTCGACGGCCGTCATGCGCGCAGGCCCTTGATGTCGCCGCTGGTGTCGAGCACCGCCCCGGCCTCGAAGCTGGCGACCGGATAGGCGCAATAGTCGGCGGCGTAGTAGGCGCTGGGCCGGTGGTTGCCCGAGGCCCCGAGGCCGCCGAACGGCATGGTCCCCGCCGCGCCGGTCGTCGGACGGTTGAGATTGACGACCCCAGACCGGATACGGGCCAGGAACCGGTCCCACAGGGCCGGGTTCTCGGTCACCAGACCGGCCGACAGGCCGTAGCGGGTGGCGTTGGCGGCGGCCAACGCCTCGTCGAACGAGCCGACGCGACGAACCTGCAGGACCGGCGCGAAGATTTCCTCGTCAGGCACGTCGACGCCGGTGACGTCGATCAGGCCCGGCGAGACGAAGGCCCCCGACAGGCCTTCGACGCGACCGGGCTCCAGCAAGCGCTGGCCCTCGATGCGCCCGGCCGCGGCCAGGGCGTGCCCGGCGGCGCGCTCGGAGATCAGCGGGCCCATGAACGGCTCGGCGCCGTTCCACGGGCCGATCGACAGGCGCGGAACCAGCGCCAGCACGGCGTCGATGATCGCCTGCCCCTCGGCCCCGTCCGGCACGATCAGCCGGCGCGCGCAGGAGCAGCGCTGGCCGGTGGTGATGAAGGCCGACTGCGCCACCAGGGCCGCGACGGCGGCCGGATCGCCGGCCTGCCAGGCCACCAGCGGATTGTTGCCGCCCAACTCCAGGGCCAGGATCACGTCGGGCCGGTCGGCGAAATGGCGGCGGAAGAAAGTTCCGGCCTGGGCCGAGCCGGTGAACAGCAGGCCGTCGATCTCCTGGTCGATCAGCGCCTGGCCGACCTCGCGTCCGCCCTGCACCAGGTTGACGACGCCGGCCGGAAGGCCGGCCGCCTCCAAGGCCTCGACCAGCAGCTGACCGGCCAGGGGCGTCTCTTCCGAGGGCTTGAAGACCACGGTGTCGCCCGCCAGCAGGGCCGGCACGATGTGCCCGTTGGGCAGGTGGCCGGGAAAGTTGAACGGCCCCAGCACCGCCATCACGCCATGCGGCCGGTGGCGCAGCACGGCGCGGCCGAAGGGCATGGCGTTCTCGGCCACGCCCGTGCGCTCGTCATAGGCCTTGATCGAGGCGTCGACCTTGCCGGCCATCGAGCCGATCTCGGCCTTGGTCTCCCACAGCGCCTTGCCGGTCTCGCGGCTCAGGGCCTCGGCGTAAGCCGCCGTACGCTCGACCAGCACCTCCTTGTAGCGGCGCAGGATGGCGATGCGCGCCTCGCGCGGCAGGTCGGCCCAGGGGTGGAAGGCTTTGCGGGCAGCGGCCACGGCCGCCTCGACATCGACCGAAGAGGCCGTCGCCGCGCGCCAGACAACCTCGCCGGTCGCCGGATCGGTGGAGACGGCTTCAGGCCCCTGCCCGCTCTTCCAGACGCCGTCGATGTACACGCCGCTCATGCCTTCACCCGCACATGATCGCCTTCGCCCACGCCGAGCGCATCGGCCGTCGCGCGATCCAGGATCGCCGCCTCGCCGTCGATCAGCACCGCCGCCCGCACCGCCCGGAAGCGGGCCACGTCTGTGCTCGAGATTAGGGCCTCCTCGCCGAACGCGTCCTCTCCCAGCTTCACCCGCAGGCGCCTGGCGTCACGGACGGTGCGGATGTCGTCGCGCGGCGCGGCCACCGTCGGGCCGGCGTCGAACAGGTCGACGAGGCCCTGGTAGCGGAAACCCTCGCGCTCCAGCATGGCCCTGGCGGCCTCGCCGTCGCGGTGCACCTTGCCGATGACGTCGCGGGCGGCCGGCGCCAGGAGTTCGGTGTAGATCGGATGACGGGGCGCCAGGTCGAGGATGAACTGGCCGTTGGTCGAGGCGCTCATCAAGTCGGCCTGGTCGAACTCCAGCCGGAAGAACTTGCTGGCCAGGTGCTCCCAGAACGGACAGCTGCCGTCCTCGTCGAACCAGCCGCGCAGCTCGGCCAGCACCATCTCGGAAAACCGCTGCGGCTCGATACCGATCAGCATGTATCGCGACTGGGCCAACAGACGCCCCGCCCCGCCCTTGCGCTTCTCGGGTCGCAGGAACAGCGAGCCGACCTCTGACCAGCCCGCGCATTCATTCACCAGCACCAGGGCCTTGTGGTCGAAGCGCATCTCCAGCACGGGCGATGACTGGGCCAGGGTCACGACGCGGAACKAGAAGAACGGCCGCTTGACCCCGACGGCGGCCTTGACGCCCGCCACGCCGTCGATGACCCCGGTCTCCAGGTCTTCCAGCATCAGGGTATACCAGGCCTCCAGCGGCGCGACGCCGGCCTGGAAGCTGGCTTCCGACAGGGCCAGGCGCTCACGCAGGGTGGGCTCGTCCTCGGGCAGGCTTGTGAAGCCCCGCCCCGACAGCTGCGCCAGTTCCATCAGGGAGTCGAAATCCGCCGATCCGGCGGGACGCACGACGAGCATTCAGAGGGTCTCCGGCATGGCGGCCATGGCCGCGCGGATCGCGTGGGCGTCGATGTCGCCGCTCGCCAGTTTCATCAGGGTCAGGGCCGAGAGCTGGGCGCGCTCGACGAAGCTGGCCGGCCAGGCATGTTCGGCCTCACTGTGGATGTCGCCGCCGCGCACGCCCAGGCTGTCGATGTTGGGCAGGCCCGAGGCGAAAAGGTTATTGCCCTCGCAGACGCCGCCGGAGGGCTTCCAGGCGATGTCCTGGCCCAGCAGCGCGCCGACCTCCTTCACCGCGCCGAACAGCCTTTGCTGGGCGGCGTTGAACGGCTTGGCGCCACGGGTGATCCGGCCATGCAGGTGGGCGTGCAGGCCGTCCGATGTGGTGGAGGCCACGACGGCGGCGATCTCGCTCTCCAGCCAGGCGGCGTCGGCGGTCGAGGGAAAGCGGACGTTGAAGCGCAGCACCGCGATGTCGGGCACCATGTTCAGCGGCGCGCCGCCGTCGATCTTGGCGACGTTCAGCGTCACGCCCTCGCGCCGGCCGTTCAGCGCATGCAGCGCCTGGGCAAGCCGCGCGGCCTCCATCACCGCGTTACGGCCCGAGGCGAAGTCGCGGCCGGCATGGGCGGCCCGGCCGTGGACCACGATGTGGAAATTGCCCGAGCCCTTGCGCACGCTGGCAAGCGCTCCATCCGCCAGGGCCGGCTCGTAGGTCAGGCCCACATGGCCCAGGCGCGCGAAGTCGGACAGGACCGGCCCTGAGGCGATCGAGCCGATCTCCTCGTCGGGCGAGATCAGCACGCGGTAGCCGAGGTTGGAGGCCTTGGGATGACGCTCGAACGCCTCCAGCGCGCCCAGCATCACCGAAAGGCCGCCCTTCATGTCGGCGATGCCGGGACCATGTAGGGCGCCGTCTGGGCGGGTGCTGACGGTCTGGAAGCCGGAGGTTTCGGGATATACCGTGTCGTAGTGGCCGGTCAGCACGACCTGAACAGCCGCTTCGGGGCGCACCACGACGGCGATGGCCGGCGGATGGGCCTGTTCGACCTGGCGACCATCGCTGGCGATCTCGGGCGAGGCGGTCAGCGGGATCTCGGCCGGCGCGGCCGGCAGCGCCGAAAAGGCCTCGACCAAGGCCCGCCTCTGCCGTTCCAGGCCCGCGATGTGGCGGCTTCCCGAGTTGATGGCGCACCAAGCGACGGCCCGGTCGATCATCCGGGGCCCATCGGCGGCCAAACTCCCCAGGACAGCCCGATCTTCGTCGTCGATCCGCATGGATTCGCTGTCTCCCTTGGGCGAAAGCCTAGTCCAGGGAACGCGGGCAAAACGTTGTTTCCTTTGGCGAGGAAACCGGGCGGCCGCGCAACAGCCTTGCCGTGCGCGGCTCTACCTGTAGTCCTTTCGCCACTTCACCGAAAGCTTGGCGTCGCCGTCGCCGCCCAGGCGCGAGACCAGCGACAGCGCCCGTCGGATGCGCCATTCGACCTGAGCGGCCGGGCCTTCGCGGCCGCCGCCGATGATCTCCACATAGACGTCGTCGGTGACGTACTTGCCGCCGGCCACGGTCATGCCGGTGCTGCTCTCGGCGAAGGCCAGGCGGTCGAGCCGCGCGAAGCTGCGCAGGTTGCCGATCACGTCGAAACCGCCGCCGCCGGCCAGCGACGCCAGGGCCGAAGCCAGCTGAGCGGCCTCGATCGGCGACAGCTGGGCGGCCGACGAGCCGAACAGCACCTGCGACAGCACCTCGTCCTGCGGCAGTTCGGGCTTGGAGGTCAGGGTGATCTCGGGCTTGGCCGCGGTGCCCCTGACCTGGATGATCGCCGTCAGGGCGTCGTCCTCGCGCGTGGCGGTCAGGTCCAGGCGGATGCGCTCCAGCTGGGTGGCCAGGCGCACGACGCCATCGTCGTCGAACTCGAAGCGCTTGCCGGCGAAGTCGTACTCGCCGCGCACGACGCGAGCCACGCCGTCCAGCACCGGGCTGGCGGTGGTGCCGCCCACGTGAGCGTCCAGCGACAGCTCGACGTCCAGGCCCCTGCCCTTCACGAAGATCCGGCGCGGAGCCTTGAGGGTGACGTCCAGAGCCATGCCCGAGTTGGGCTTGCGCGCCTGGATCTCGACGCCTTGAACCAGATCCTGCGGCCGGTTGCGCTCGATGACGTCCATGGAGACGACGCCGGCCGGGGTCTTGGACTGCGCCGAGACGTCGGCGCGATCGATGGTCAGCGCCCCGGACAGCTTCACCTTGCCGTCAGCGGCGCGGTTGATCGTCGTCTGGCCGGTGGCCTGGGCCTTGGCCAGTTCGTTGTCGATCACCTGGAAGTTCTTCATGTCCAGGCGGAAGCTGCCGACGCCGTCGCGCGCCAGGCTGATCCGTCCCGCGCCCGTAGCCGTCCCGCCTCGGCCGTCGCCGGCCTGGGCCTGGCTGACGTCGATGGCGTTGTCGGCGAGATTGGCGGTGATCGCTACGTCCTGCAGGCGCAGGCCGGTCTGGCCGTCCTCGAACCGGCCGCCCGACAGCGAGGCGCGGCCGATCAGGCGCGGATCGGCCAGCGTGCCGGCCAACGAACCCTCGGCGTCGATCTTGCCCGACAGCCCGCGCTCCGGACCGATCAGCAGGTCCCACAGCGGCTTGATCTCGCCCTGGGCCAGGAAGCGCCCCTGGACCGCCCGACGGCGATCGATCGCCAGTCGGAAAGGCTTGGCAGAAGCTTCGGTAGGCAGGGTCAGGTCGGCTTCGGCCTTCAGGCCCTTCGGGTTGCTGCCGCTGGCGCGGATGGTCATGACCTTGTCGCGCAGGTCGCCGTGGATGGTGGCGTCCAGCGACTGCTCGGCCTTGGCGCCGCGTTCGCGGGCGCCCGACAGGTTGGCGTCGAGCTCGCCGTCCAGCGCTTCGCCCTGGCCACGCATCGAGACCCGGGCGTCGATGCGGCCGGTCAGGTCGGGATTGAGCGCGGTCAGGCTGACACCGACAAGATCGGCGCGCAGATTGGCCAGTTCTCCGCCGACGTCGAGGTCGAGGTCGGCGCGTCCGTCGCCGACATTGAGCCGCACGCGGCCCGAGGTGCGCGCACCGCCGAAGCGGATCTGCGCGGCTTCTCGGGTCGAGACCTCGGTGCGCGCCATCCGGCCCTTGGCGTCGAGGGTCAGCAGATAGTCGTCGGGCTGCTGGGCCAGCAGGCCCGAACCCGCCAGCCGCCACCGTCCGGACGGACCTTCGCCGCGCGCATCGAGGCTCAGCGGCAGGCGGTCCATCGGCCCGGAGGCCTTGATGGCGGCGTTGCGCACCTTCCAGGCCCCACCGGTGACGTCCTGGGCCGCCAGGTCTAGCGTCGCGGTCGGGCCGCCGGCCGCGTCGACGATCTTCACCGAACCGGTCACCGAGCCCTGGGCCAGGAAGGCGCCCGGCCCGACGGCGACCGTCAGGTCGGCGGTCGCGGGACGGCCGTTGCGCAGCGAGGCCGCGCCGCCGGCCTTTAGCCCGCCGGCGTCGACGTCCAGGTCTGAAAGCTCCAGGCCGCCAGGGGCGAAGCCGAAGGCGGTGCTGGCGCGCGCGGGCCCGTACTGGCTGGTCGCCTGCAGCGCGGCCGTGCCGTCGCCGCCGTCGGCGCGCTTGGCGAAGGTCACCGACAGCTTGGCGTCCTTCAGCGGCAGCCGCGGCAGGTCGATGCTGTCGAACGCCGCCTGCAGGTCGGCGCGCGGCGCAGCCAGGGTCCCGGTGATCGCCCCCGTGCCGGAAGCCTTGCCGCTGACCTCCACCGGGCCAGCGCCGAACGGCCCCTCGGCCGACCAGTCGAGCTTGAAGGCGAGATTGCCGCCAGGGTTCATCACGCCCGAGGTGCGGGCGCGCGCGGCCGCGCCGTCCAGCTTGCCGTCGGCCACCGACAGCTTGCCGTTGTCCCAGGCCGCGCGGGCCGAAACTCGCGGCGCGGCGCCCAGAAGACGGTCCAGTTCGGCCATGCCGCTGGCGAAGCCGGCGCCCCGCGCTTCGGCGTCGAAGTTCCAGGGCTTGTTGCGGGCCTGGCTGGCCGACCACTTGATCGCGGCCGAGCCCTTCATGCCCTGCCGGATCGGCGCCAGCGACGCGACCTTGGCCGTGCCGTCGAACGAAAGACCGCCCAGCAGGCCGCGCTCGCCCTTGGCCTCGACCACGACATTGGGCGCGATCACCTTGGCCCGCTTGATCAGGAAGCGGCCGTCCTTGAGGCGCGCGCCTTCGAAGTCGGCCTTGGGCGCACGGCCCAGCGGTGCCAGAAGCCCCTCGCCCGCTCCGCCCTCGCCCGTGGCCGAGGCGCGGATGGTCAGCTCGCCCTTGCTCCAGCCGACGAAGACCGGACCTTTGGCCCGCGCCAGGCGATAGCCGAACAGTTCCAGATTGGACACGTCGCCCGGCCCTTCGACCGAGAAACCGCCGTCGCCCAGCTTGAAGACGCCCTGCGCCCTGGTCGCGCCCATTTTCGGCATCGGCGTGATCTTCGAGAGATCCTTCACGGCCGCCGAGAAGGTCACGCCTTCCGGCGCGGTGCGGCGCTTGGTCAGATCGGTCGGACCGCGAGCGTCCAGCGACAGGTTGGGCGCGCGCAGCTTCAGCGACAGATCGGTCAGCGCGCCGGCCTTGCGACCGACCACGTCGACATCCACCGCCGCCCCGAACATCCGCTCGTAGAGATCGGTGTGGCTAGAGGCGGCCAGATCGATATGACCGCTGGCCGAACCGCCTTGGGCGTTCCAGGCGCCGCCGGCGCGCAGGGGCACCTCCTGGCCGCTCTGGGCCTTGACGGTGAAGGCGCCGGCCTCGGTCGTGCCGTTGGCCTTGGCGTCGAGCATGAAGGGGCGATCGGCGGGAAGACCGAGGCTTCCGGCCAGGGCGCCGCCCTTGGCCTCGCGGCCCACGGCCGTCAGCAGCAGGGTCTTGTCGCGGCCCAGGTCGAAGACGAGATCCAGGTGATCACCGGGGTGCAGCCGGCTGGCGGCCGACAGCCGTCCGGCCTGGCCGCCCATGCGCGCCATCTCGTAGGCGCCCGACAGGTCGAAATCGCCGGCGACGTTGCTGAACGCCGGGCGGGTCACCAGCCGCAGCTTGAAGGCGTCGAGATCGGCCGAGATCGGCGCGGCGCCCGACTTGCCCTTGGGGCCCAAGGTCGGACGGCGCACCAGGGTCACCTGCCGCGCCTCGATGCTTTCGGCGTGGAAACGCCGCCACCAAAGCTCGCGCGGCTTCCAGACCACGCGCAGGTCCGCGCCCTCCAGCCAGACGCCCTTCTCGTCGGAGATGGTCAGCCGGCGAACCCCGAAGTCACGCCAGATGTCGCCAGACAGGCCCTCGATCTTCAGCGTGCCGATGCGGCCCAGCTTCAGGCCGCTGGTGCGGGCTTCTAGGAAGGCCCGGCCCTGCGGAGTGATCACGCCGTAGCGCACGACGCCCAGCACCAGCGCGACGATGGCCACCAGCGTCACCGAGATGATGATCAGCCAGCCGGGGCCGCCGACGCGGCGCGCGACCTTGGCCGCGGCTTCGGCCACTTGCTCGACGGGTTCTGGCGGCGGCGCGGCGTCGGTCAAAAGCTCTGCCCGATGCTGAGATAGATCTGGAATGCCGCGTCGCCCTCGCGCTTCTCGAGCGGGAAAGCGATGTCGGCGCGGATAGGCCCGAAGCCCAGGTCGTAGCGGACGCCGAAGCCGGCGCCGACGCTGAAGTCGCGGGTGTTCGGGGTCGGCTCGGTCCCCACGGCGCCGGCGTCGATGAACACCACCCCGCCCCACTGCTGGGTGAAGCGATGGCGCAGCTCGATCGAGCCCTCGAACAACGACAGGCCGCCCTGGGGCGTGTTGTCCGAAAGGCGCGGACCGATGGCCTGATAGGAGTAGCCGCGCACCGAACCACCGCCGCCGGAATAGAAGCGCCGCGAGGCCGGGACTTCCGGCATGGTGCCGCCCAGCATGGCGCCCAGCTTCAGGCGGCCGGCGAGCACCGTGTCGGCCTCCTTGCCGAAGGGGATATAGGCCGAGCCCTGGGCCTGGGTGCGGATGTAGACGAGGCTGGTCTCGCCGGTGATGGCGGTCGGCTCGGCCCGCGCCTCGACCCGCCAGCCGCGGCGGGGGTCAAGGATGTTGTCGGAATAGTCCCAGGCATAGGCGCCCAGTGCGGTGAAGGTCGCCAGGTTCAGGCGCTGGCCCACGGGCAGGCCGTTGGCGGTGGTCAGTTCCTTGGTCTGCGACAGGTCCACGGACAGGCCGTAGGTACGGTATCTGGTCGTCTGCAGACGGCGCGTAAGGTCGGCGCTGAACGTGGCGCCGGTTTCGTCATAGGCGTCGGTGGTGTCGGCGAACACCCGGCTGGTCAGCTTCAGGGTCTGCTGCGGACGGCCCCAGTGCGGCAGCGCCACCGAGCCTTCCAGGCTCTTTTCCAGCTTGGCGACGCGGCTGGTGATCGTCGTTGTGTCGGCGCGGCGCAGGCGATTGTAGCGGATCCACTTGGCGTCGACGCCAGGGCCTTCGCTGGTCGAATAGCCCGCGCCCAGTTCGAGCGTGCGAGAAGCGCGGTCGGCCAGGGTGACCTGGATCGGACGCAGACCGTTCGCCAACGCCTTGTCCTTGGGGGCCAGGGCCACCGACACGGTGTCGTAGACGCCGGTGTCGCGCAAGCGGCGTTCGAGCTCGGCGATGTCTTCGGGATCGTAGACGTCGCCTTCCTTCCAGGGAGCCAGGCGCTGCAGCCACTCGATCCGCGTGCGCCCCTTGGTCGACAGTTCCACCCCATCGACCTTCACCAGGTCTCCGGCGGCGATGATGAAGGTCGGGCGGACGGTGTGATCGGCGTGGTCGACGATCACCTGGCGCGGGTCGGCCATGGCGTCGGCATAGCCCAGCTTCTGCACCTGGGCGACGGCCCGGCCTTCGGCGCCGAGAATCTCGGCGGCCCGGCCGGCGGAGCCTTCGGTCAGGCCCAGCACCGAGAATGCGCGCTCGCGGACGCCCTCGTCGGGCGGCGCGCCGGACCAATCGATCCGCGGATCGGCGATGACGAACAGCTGGCCCGGCGTGACCTTCACCGTACCGCGCGGCGGGTCGGTCTCGGTGACGTCGGGATCGACGATATAGGCGTAGTAGCCCTCGGCGCGCAGCACCGCGACCGCGTCATCGGCGGCGTCACGGGCGCGGCGGCGGGCTTCGGAACGGCTGGCGGGCGGACCGTCGGACTGGGTCAGGGCGCGCTGAATGGCTTCGCGCAGGGCGCGATCCTCGACGCCTGTGATGGTCGCCGATGGTTCGTCCGCTTTAGCCTGAGCCGCCACGGCCGCGATGGCGGCCGCCAAGCCCAGGACTGTCGTCTTACGCACCAAGCCAAGTCCCCGCACGGAGCGCCCCCAGGACCTCGTGTAGTCGGGCGCTTCACGGCTGTCACCCGACGAAATGCTGCGGGAGCGAACGATCTCGACTTCTCAGGTCCGGCAATCGGCGCCCAAATGCTAGGCAGTCATGCGCAACCGCGGGGCGAAGGTCGAAATCCGCCGCGAACCTTTTCGAGGCGTTCTAGGTTTCCATCGACCAGCGCCGCTTCGGCGCGGGTCCAAGAGACGGACAATCAACGTGGACACCGGCGTGGCGGCAAAACTACAGAGCCTGGACGAGGCCCCAACCCTGCCGATGACGGGCGCGGCCTACCTGCCAGGCGTGGCTTATGACGAGATGTTCGCCGCCGGCGGCGACGTGCGGGCCCACTACGCCCCGTTGCAGTCGCGGATGGCGACCCTGGGCGCCTCGGCCCTGGCCGACCGGCAGAAGACGCTGGAGCGATCGTTCCTGCTGCAGGGCATCACCTTCACCGTCTACGGCGCGGGCAGCGCCACCGAACGGATCATCCCCACCGACCTTTTCCCCAGAATCATCCCCGCCGCCGAATGGGCGCGGATCGAGTCGGGCCTGACCCAGCGGCTGCAGGCCCTGAACATGTTCCTCGCCGACATCTACGGCGAGCAGAAGATCCTGATGGACGGCGTGGTGCCGCGCGAGCTGGTGCTGGGCGCGCCTTCGTACCGGCGCGAGATGCAGAACCTCTACGTGCCGCACAAGTCGTACGCCAATGTCTGCGGCAGCGACCTGATCCGCGGCCAGGACGGCGAGTTCGCGGTGCTGGAGGACAATCTGCGCGTCCCGTCCGGCGTCTCGTACATGCTGGCCAACCGCGACGCGGCCAAGCGCACCTTCCCGGGCACCTATCGCGAGGCCGGCGTGCGGCCGGTCGAGCGCTATCCCGACCTGCTGCTGGCCACGCTCAAGAGCATGAGCGCCGACTGGCGCTCGGATCCACAGGTCGTGGTGCTGACCCCCGGCGTCTACAACAGCGCCTACTACGAACACGCCTATCTCGCCCGCCTGATGGGCGTGCCGCTGGTCGAGGGCCGCGATCTCGTGGTCCACGACAACATGGTCTACATGCGCACGACCACCGGCCTGCGCCGAGTGGACGTGATCTATCGCCGAGTCGACGACGACTTCATCGACCCCCTCACCTTCCGCCGGGATTCCTCGCTGGGCGCCGCGGGCCTGTTCAACGCCTATCGCGCCGGCAACGTGGTGATCTGCAATGCCCCGGGCACCGGCGTGGCCGACGACAAGGCCGTCTACGCCTTCGTGCCGGACATCATCCGCTACTACCTGGGCGAAGATCCGATCCTGCCCAACATCGAGACCWATCTCTGCCGCGAGAAGAGCCAGCTCAGCCACGTGCTCGACAACCTCGACAAGCTGGTGGTCAAGGCCGTCGGCGCCTCGGGCGGCTACGGCATGCTGGTCGGCCCGCACGCCAGCGCCCAGGAGCGCGCCGAATTCGCCGAGGCCCTGAAGGCCGATCCGGCCAACTACATCGCCCAGCCGACGATCCAGCTGTCGACCGCGCCGTGTCTCGTGGACGGCCGCATCGAACCGCGCCACGTCGACCTGCGCCCGTTCATCCTGTCGGGCGAGAAGACCATCGTCACGCCCGGCGCCCTCACCCGCGTGGCGCTTAAGCGCGGCTCGCTGGTGGTCAATTCCAGCCAGGGCGGCGGCTCCAAGGACACCTGGGTGCTGGCCGAGGAGAACGGCCACCACAACGGCAACGGCCACGGCAAGGGAGGCCCGCAATGATGCTCGCTCGGGTCGCCGACAGCCTCTACTGGCTGGGCCGCTATATCGAGCGCGCCGAACACCTGTCGCGCCTGTCGAGCGTGATGCTGAACGCCACGCTGGACCAGACCGATTCCGGCATGCAGGCGGTGTGGATCGCCCTGTCGGCCGTCGGCGACGACGGCGCAGGCAAGGTCTCGCCGTTCGAGGCCGCACGCGCCCTGGTGCTGGACCGCTCCGACCCCAACTCGGTGGTCTCGTCCCTGACCATGGCGCGCGAGAACGCCCGCCAGGTGCGCGACCAGATCACCACCGAGACCTGGGAACGGCTGAACGTCCTCTATCTGCGCGTCACCGACGCCAGCGCCGAGGCCGAGTTCGCCGACAACTCGGTGTCCTACCTGCATGACGTCATCGCCGACGTGCACCTGTTCAAGGGCGCGGCCGACGCCACCATGAGCCACGGCGAAAGCTGGCGGTTCATGATGCTGGGCATGTACCTGGAGCGCGCCCAGCTGGTCTCCAGCCTGCTGGAGGTGTGCTTCGCCCAGGCCCCCAGCCGCGAGATCCACGATCACCTGGCCCTGGTCAGCCTGCTGCGCATGGCTTGCGCCCTGGAGCCGTACCTGCGGGTCTACACGGCCGAGATCGAGCCCCGGCACATCCTGGAGTTCCTGGTCTTCGACGAGGACTTCCCGCGCTCGATCCGCTTCGCCACCTCGCGCATCGAGGAGCACCTGACCGCGCTGGCCCGCCACGTCGAAGCGGCCGGTCGCGCCGCGCCGGAACGCCTGGCCGGCAAGCTGAAGGCGCGCCTGCAGTACGCCGACGTCGACGAGCTGGAAACCATCGGGGCCGGCGCCCTGCTGACCACCGTCGTCAACGAGTGCGCCCGCATCCACGAGGCGATCTACGAGACGTTCGTCGCCTACCCCCTCGAACTCCGTCTGCCGGCCTGACCATGCTGCTCGAAATCCGCCACGTCACCCAGTACCACTACGAGCGCCCCGTCCGCGAAAGCCTGATGGAGCTTTGGATGCAGCCACAGAAGGGCGCGCGCCAACGGCTGGTCAGCTTCGAGCTCGACCTCGATCCGGCCGCCCAGCTGTTTTCCTATCCCGACAGTTTCGGCAACGCGGTCTACCATTTCGACGTGCCCCAGCCGCACGACCGCCTGACCATCATCGCCCGCTCGGCGGTGGAGACCGAGCACGCCGTCGAACTGCCCGACCGGCTGGACATCGGCGAATGGGATCGCCTGCGCAGCGAGTTCGTTCGTGGCGAATGCTTCGACTTCCTGCGGCCCCACGGCTTTGTGCAGACCACCGAGCGCCTGCTGGCCTTCATCGCCCAGCACGACCTGGAGGCCTTGCGCCGGCACGACCCGCTGACGGCCCTGCGCCGCCTGAACGAGACCCTCTATCAGTCCTTCGGCTACCAGCCCGGCGTCACCGACGCCGACAGCCCCATCGACCTGGCGCTGGAGGCCGGCAGCGGCGTCTGCCAGGACTTCGCGCACATCATGCTGGCCATCTGCCGCAGCTGGGGCCTGCCGGCGCGCTACGTGTCGGGCTACCTGTTCACCGACCGCGACGCCGGCGACCGCTCGGATCCCGACGCTACCCACGCCTGGGTCGAGGTGTTCCTGCCCAGCCTGCGCTGGGTCGGGTTCGACCCGACCAACAACTGCCTGACCGGCGAGCGCCACGTGGCCGTCGCCGTAGGCCGCGACTATGCCGACGTCACGCCCTCGCGCGGGGTCTACAAGGGCGACGCCGAGAGCCATCTGGCCGTCGGCGTGACGGTGCGCCGGGCTCGCGCGGCGCTGGCCGAACCCGAGTTCCTGCGCCTGGCCAAGCCGGCCTCGTTCGGCGCGCGCCGGCGCAACGGCGACGCTGCGGTCCACCAGGACCAGCAGCGCCAGCAGCAGCAACAACAGCAGCAATAGAAAACGGCCCCGGCGGATCTCCACCGGGGCCGAACTTCATCAGTCGATCTTCACGAACGGCGTGGCGCCGCTGGTGACCTTGGGCAGCTCGCCGTTCCACTTCTCGATGGCCTGCTGCTGCAGGACCTGGGGATTGGCGCGAATGGCCTCGCCCTTGATGCGGATCGCCTCGGCCTCGCCGCGCGCCTTGGCGATGGCGGCGTTGGCCAGGGCCGTCTCCTTGGCTTCCAGCGCCTTGGCGGCCAGGGCTTCCTGCTCCAGCTTGGTCTTCTCCTGCATACGGTCGACCACGGCGCTCGGGTAGCGGATCGAGCCGATCCAATCCATCTGCGACACGCTCACGCCGTGCCGCGCCCACTTGCCCGACACCCGCGCCAGCGCCCTCTGAACGACCATCTGGCGACCGCCGCTGTAGAGCGTCTCGACTGACACCTTCTCGGTCTCGGCGGCGATGGCCGAACGCACGTCGTTGCGGATCGGCCCGTCGAGCAACTGATCGAAGGTCAGGCGGTAGGTCTGGTAGAGCATGGGCGCCGAGGCCGGATTGACCTGCAGCGTCACCGAAACGTCGGCCGTCATCGGCAGACCGGTGTTGTCGCTGAACTGCAGCTCCTCGTTCTCGTTGCCGCGCTCGTCGCGGTCGCGGGTGTAGCTGTAGGTGCGCTGGATCACCGGAAACTGGACGATCCGCTCGCCGATCCCCCTGAAGTACCAACGCGCCGGCAGCGCTTCGGGCGCGACACCCGCGCCCGTGCCCAGGGTCTTGATCTTGACCCCGACATTGCCGGGCTCGACCGTGGTGCCCTGCGAGATCACCGAGCACGAGCCGAGCACCAGCACGGCGCCCGCGATAGTGACGAGCAGGATCGCCCGCTTGTTCAGCGGCGAATGAATAGCCATGGATTTTCCCTCAATGCGCCTTGGGCGCGCGTTTCGAAGCGTTCGACGGGCGGGTCGCTATGGCGATGAACCGCGAGGCCAGGAAGATCAGTCCGGCCGCGCCGAGCGCGAAGGCGAGCGGCGCTGCAATCAGCCCCAGGTCCGTGCCCGAGCCCCACAAGGGACCCACGACGACGCGAACCAGGACGACCGCGAGGACCACCCAGATCGTAAGAAGTGCGACAGCTTTCCCCAACATCCCCTCAGCCCTCATGGACCGGCGATATCCAATAGCTAGGCAGGGGAAGGCGCCCCTTCAATCAGGGCGCCCGGTAATTGCCGCGATTTAATCTTCGGCGGCAGAGCCCAGGGGGGCCGCCGCTCAGGCCGCGTAGACGTGGCTCTTGCCGATCGCCAACGTCACCGCGCCATTGAAGCGATCGGCGTCGGCCCGCGATGCGGCGATCTCGATCCGGGTTCCATCGGCCAGCACGGCGTCGACACGCGCCAGGGCGCCCTGGGCGTTGACGCGCTCCACCCTGGCCTCGACGCCCTCTCCGGCGAGCACGAAGTCGTGCGGCCGCACGAAAGCCACGGCCGCGCCGTCGGCGACGCCCGGGGCGGGCAACGCCAGCGGGCCAGCGGTGAACCGGCCGCCCTCGACCTTGCCCTCGAAACGGTTGGATTCGCCCACGAAGCCGCAGACGAAGGCCGAGGCCGGATTGTCGTGCACCTCGCGCGGGCTGCCGATCTGCTCGATCTTGCCCTTGTTGAGGATGGCCACGCGGTCGGCCAGCTCCAGCGCCTCTTCCTGGTCGTGGGTGACGAAGATCGTGGTCACGCCCGTGGCGTCGTGCACGCGGCGCAACTCCTTGCGCAGCGACTTGCGGACGGTGGCGTCCAGGGCGCCGAACGGCTCGTCCAGCAGCAGTACGCTGGGCTGCACGGCCAGAGCACGGGAGAGAGCCACGCGCTGACGCTGGCCGCCTGACAGCTGCGAGGGATAGCGGCCGCCCAGACCGTCGAGCTCGACCAGCTTGAGCAGTTCGTCGACGCGCTTGACGATCTCGGCCTTCGGCGGCTTGTCCTTGCCCTTCCGAACGTCGAGGCCGAACGCGATGTTCTTGGCCACGGTCATGTGCTTGAACAGCGCGTACTGCTGGAAGACGAAGCCCACCCGGCGCGCGGCGGCCGAGGCGTAAGTGACGTCCTTGTCGTGGAACAGCACCTGGCCGGCGTCGGGGAACTCCAGGCCGGCGATGGCGCGCAGCAGCGTGGTCTTGCCCGAGCCCGACGGCCCCAGCAACGCCAGCAGTTCGCCGTCGGCGATCTCCAGATCGACGTTGTTCAGCGCCGGATAGCGGCCGAACTGCTTCTGGACGGAACGGATGGAGATGGTCATGGCGTCTTCGCGTTCCGTTTAGTGTCCGCCGCGGCCGCGAACGGCCGGCTGGGCGACTTCGAGGGCGGTCTTCAGCACGAGGGTGACGATGGCGAGCAGGCACAGCAGAGCCGCGACCGCGAACGCCCCCACGAAGTCGTACTCGTTGTAGAGGATCTCGACATGCAGCGGCATGGTGTTGGTCAGGCCGCGGATGTGGCCGCTGACCACCGACACCGCGCCGAACTCGCCCATGGCCCGGGCGTTGCACAGCAGCACGCCGTACAGCAGGCCCCAGCGCACGTTGGGCGTGGTCACCCGCCAGAAGGTGTAGAGGCCAGAAGCGCCCATCGAGATGGCGGCCTCCTCCTCGCTGGTTCCCTGCTCCTGCATCAGCGGGATCAGCTCGCGGGCGACGAACGGGAAGGTCACGAACACGGTGGCCAGCACGATGCCGGGCACGGCGAAGATGACCTTCAGGTCGTTGTCGAGCAGCCATTCGCCCAGCCAGCCCTGCATGCCGAACACCAGCACGTAGATCAGGCCCGCCACGACGGGCGAAACCGAGAACGGCAGGTCGATCAGGGTGATCAGGAAAGCCTTGCCCGGAAAGTCGTGCTTGGCCACGGCCCAGGAGGCGCAGAGGCCGAAGATCGCGTTGAACGGCACAGCGATGGCCGCCGTCAGCAGGGTCAGCTTGACCGCCGCCAGGGCGTCCTCGTGCAGCACGGCCTCGACGGCCGCCGGCACGCCCTTGCGCAGGGCCTCGGCGAACACCGCGACCAGCGGCAGGATCAGCACCAGCGCCAGGAAGACCATGACGACGCCGATGACCAGCGCCTTGACCCAGGTCGGATCCTCGGTGGGGTGACGGGCGCGCGCCATCAGACGAACCTCCGGGAAAAGGCCTGGATGGCGTTGATGACGAACAGCATCAGGAACGACACCACCAGCATGACCACCGCGATCGAAGCGGCCTGGGCGTACTGGAACTGCTCCAGCTGGATGATGATCAGCAGCGGCGCGATCTCAGACTTGTAGGGCATGTTGCCGGCGATGAAGATCACCGAGCCGTACTCGCCGACGCCACGCGCGAAAGCCATGGCGAAGCCGGTCAGCCAGGCCGGCCCCAGGGCCGGCAGGATCACGCGCCAGATCGTCTGCAGGCGCCCCGCGCCCAGGCTGGCCGAGGCCTCCTCGACGTCGGCCGAGAGGTCGCGCATCACCGGCTCGATCGTGCGGACCACGAACGGCAGGCCGATGAAGATCAGGGCGATGGTGACGCCGGCCGGGTTGTAGGCGGCCTTGATCCCCAGCGGGGTCAGGAACTGCCCGATCCAGCCGTTGGGCGCATAGAGGGTGGCCAGGGCGATGCCGGCCACGGCGGTCGGCAGGGCGAAGGGCAGGTCGACCAGCGCGTTGATGATGGTCTTGCCCGGAAACTCGTAGCGCACCAGCGCCCAGGTGGTCAGCACGCCGAACACGCCGTTGGCGATCGCCGCCACCAGCGCAGCCCCGAAGGTCAGGCGGTAGGCGGCCAGGGCGCGCTCGGAAAAGGCGGCGGCCGCGAACTCGGACGGCGACAGCTCGGCCGCCTTCAGCGCGACGGCCGAAAGGGGAATCAGCACCACCAGCGACAGGATCGACAGCGTCACGCCCAGGGTCAGGCCGAACCCGGGAATCGCTGACCGCCTGCGAAACAGCGGGCGGCGCGCCGCGGCGGGGCGTTGCGCGGCAAGGGAGTCGGCGGTCATGTCCTGATCGTCGTCCTGGTTCCGGCTGCGGCACGCGGCCTTTGGGTGAACAAATGCGCGCGCGGCGCCTCGACGTCGAACCGGCGCCAAGTTGGAGCGCTTAAATCTCCACTGCGCCGATGGGGTCAATTGAGATTTCTCGGGCGAGCCCCGTAGAAAAACTGTCCGTTCGGCACCCTGCCCCGCACAAGCCAAACCGCGAAGCGAAATCCGCGCCGGAACTCAACCTGCGAAGCTTGAATTTCAATATATGAAACAACGATGCAATTTATGGGAAATTTCTTGCGACTTTTGGTCGGCATGCGAAGATCGCCCCAACAACGCGCATAATCCCTTGGGGGGAAGCTCAATGCCCTACCGCCTTCGCAAGGCCGCCATGCTGGCCTCTGCCGCCGCTTCGCTGCTGGCCCTGCCCGCTCTCGCCGCCCCGCGCCAGGTCGAGCATCTCGACCGCGGCCTGGTCGCCGCCCCCGCCGTCGACGGCGGCGTGCTGGTCTCCTGGCGCTACACCGGCGAAGACGCTCCGGGCCTGGCCTTCAATCTCTATCGCGACGGCAAGAAGCTGAACGCCAAGCCGCTCGCCTTCGCCACCAACTTCGTCGACAAGGCCGGCGTCGCCGGATCGCGCTACACCCTCAAGACCGTGACCAAGGGCAAGGACGGCCCGGTCGAGGGTGAGACCATCGCCCTGAAGGACGGCTTCCTGACGATCCCGCTGCAGAAGCCCGCCGGCGGCGTGACCCCCGACGGCGTGGCCTACGAGTACACCGCCAACGACGCCAGCGTCGGCGACCTGGATGGCGACGGCCGCTACGAGATCGTCCTCAAGTGGGATCCGACCAACTCCAAGGACAACGCCTTCTCGGGCTATACCGGTCCGGTGCTGCTGGACGCCTATACGCTGGACGGCAAGCGCCTGTGGCGCATCGATCTTGGCCGCAACATCCGCGCCGGCGCCCACTACACCCAGTTCCAGGTCTTCGACTTCGACGGCGACGGCCGGGCCGAGATCGCCGTGCGCACCTCGGACGGCACGGTGGACGGTACGGGCAAGGTGTTGGGCGACGCCAACGCCGACTGGCGCGGCGGCCCGGTCGAAACCCCGACCAAGGACAAGACCGGCGCCGAGATCAAGCCTGACGGCGCCATGGTCGCCAAGCTGACGGGTCGGATCCTGAAAGGACCGGAGTTCCTGACCGTGTTCGACGGCCGCACCGGCGCCGCCCTGGATTCGGTTCCGTTCGCCGCGCCGCGCGATCCGACCACCGACGCCCCCACCACCGAGCAGATGACCAAGCTCTGGGGCGACGGCTACGCCAACCGCTCCGACCGCTTCCTGGCGGGCACGGCCTATCTGGACGGCCAGCATCCCAGCATCATCATGGGCCGCGGCTACTACGCCCGCACCACGGTCAGCGCCTGGGACTTCAGGAACGGCAAGATCACCCAGCGCTGGGTGTTCGACAGCGCCGCCCCCGGCGTGCCGGAAGGCTTCGGCGGCCAGGGCAACCACCAGCTGTCGATCGGCGACCTCAACGGCGACGGCCGCGACGAGATCGTCTACGGCTCGATGGCGCTGGACGCCGACGGCAAGCCGCTGTGGACCGCCAAGCTCTATCACGGCGACGCCCTGCACCTGGGCGACCTGGACCCCGACCGTCCGGGCCTCGAGCGCTTCGGCGTCAACGAGAGCCCGAAGATGAACGGCGGCATCGGCTCGGCCATGGTCGACGCCAAGACCGGCGAAGTGCTGTGGACCACGCCGACCGACAAGGACACCGGCCGCGGCGTCGCCTTCGACATCGATCCGCGCTTCCCGGGCGCCGAGGCCTGGGCCAGCAACTCCGACGTCCTCTACACCGTCAAGGGCAAGCCGATCGAAGGCGTCAAGCGCCCGCCGCAGATGAACTTCGGCGTCTGGTGGGATGGCGACGAACTGCGCGAACTGCTCGACCGCAACAAGATCTTCAAGTGGGACTGGCTGAAGGGCGAGAGCAAGGTGCTGCTGAACGCCGAGGGCATGACCTCGAACAACGGCACCAAGGCCACCCCGACCCTGTCGGCCGACATCCTGGGCGACTGGCGCGAGGAGGTCATCCTGCGCTCGGAGGACAACACCTTCCTGCGCATCTACGTGACGCCCTATCCGACCGATCGCCGCCTGGTCACCCTGATGCACGATCCTGTCTATCGCGCCGGGATCGCCTGGCAGAACACCGCCTACAACCAGCCGCCGCACACCAGCTTCTATCTGGGGCACGGCATGAAGAACCCCGAGCGTCCGAACGTCGCCGCCGTGAAGGTGAAGCCGTGAAAACCGTCCTGATCGGCCTGGCGACCGCCTTCGCCCTCGCCCTCCCCGCCTTCGCCCAAGCGCCGGCCGCCCAGCCGCCGCGCGAGTGGATCGACAAGGACACCGGCCACCGCGTCGTGCGCCTGTCGGACGAGCCTGGCTCCAGCAGCCTCTATTTCAACTATAACGGCTACACGCCCCAGGGCGACAAGCTGGTCATCGCCACGCCCAAGGGCCTGAGCACGGTTGACCTGGCCACCCGCAAACTGGTGCCGCTGGTCGAGGAGGACGGCAAGTTCCTGTTCGTCGGCCGCAAGACCCGCTCGGCCTACTACATCGTCACCGAGGGCAAGACCCGGGTGGTCAAGGCCGTCGACATCGACAGCAAGAAGGTGCGCGTGGTCGCCAGGTTCGACCGCGGCGACATCCAGACGATCAACGCCGACGAGACCCTGCTGGGCGGCGTGGTCGTCACCAAGCCCGAGATCGAGACCCGTCCCGACGGCATGCTCAAGCGTGATAACCGCTTCGACCAGGCCGCCTACGAGGCGGTCGGTCCGGACGGCAAGCCGCTGAGCTTCGCCGAGGCCAAGGAAGTGCGCCTGAACGAGCGGCTCGAATCGAAGATCCCGATGGAGATGTTCGTCATCGACACCCGCACGGGCGAGAAGCGCGTCGTGCACGCGGCGACCGACTGGCTGAACCACCTGCAGTTCTCGCCGACCGATCCGAACCTCTTGATGTTCTGCCACGAGGGTCCCTGGCACAAGGTCGACCGGCTGTGGCTGCTGCGCACCGACCAGCCGGGCGCCAAGCCGGTGAAGATCCACACCCGGACCATGAACATGGAGATCGCCGGCCACGAGTGGTTCAGCGCCGACGGCAAGACCGTCTGGTACGACCTGCAGACCCCGCGCGGCGAAGACTTCTGGGTGGCCGGCTACGAGATCGCCACCGGCAAGCRCACCTGGTACCACGTCGAGCGCAACGCCTGGTCGGTGCACTTCAACTCCAGCCCCGACGGCAAGCTGTTCGCCGGCGACGGCGGCGACAGCGAGATGGTCGCCCACGCGCCCGACGGAAAGTGGCTCTATCTGATGCACCCGCGCGGCATTCCCGACGTGGCCGGCATCCACGCCCCGGACTCCGAGCACCTGATCCGCCCCGGCGTCATCGACGCCGAGAAGCTGGTCAACATGAGCGCCCACGACTACCGCCTGGAACCGAACGTCAACTTCACGCCCGACGGCAAGTGGATGGTGTTCCGCTCCAACATGCACGGCGCCAACCACGTCTACGCGGTGGAACTGGCCAAGGCGAAGTAGGCTCGGGATGAAGCCCTCGTCCTTCGACAAGTTCAGGATGAGGGCGACTTCCGGCCTTGCAGTAAATCCTCACCCTCAGCCTGTCGAAGGGCGGGGATTTCTCCCCTGACCTCGGCCGTCGCCCTCTCCTCCCGCGCACGCCACTTGGCCTTCAGGGTGTGGGAGGTCTCCCGCGAGCCGTCGGGGCTCCACCCTGGCGGCCCGAAGAGATAGCCGATCACCTCGCGCGGCGAGCGGCTGCCCGCCAGGTCCTTGGCGATGCCGATCCACTCGTGGAAGACGTTGGTGAAGAGGTTGAAGCTGGGCAGGTTCCGCACGATCCCGTAGCGGCACGGTTCGGCGTCGTCCTCGGGGATGAAGGTGCCGAACATCCGGTCCCAGATGATCAGGATCCCCGCGTAGTTGGCGTCGAGATAGCGCGGGTTGCGGGCGTGGTGCACCCGGTGGTGCGAAGGGGTGTTGAACACCGCCTCGAACCAGGCCGGCATGCGGCGCACGACCTCGGTATGGATCCAGAACTGGTAGACGAGGCTGATCCCCTTCTGGATCGCCACCATGGCCGGCGGGAAACCGAGGAAGGACAGCGGCAGCCACAAGAGCCAGGTCCCGGCCACGCCGCCGGTCCAGGTCTGTCGCAACGCGGTCGTCAGGTTGTAGTGGGTGGAGCTGTGGTGGTTGACGTGGCTGGCCCACCAGAACCGTCGCTCGTGCGCCAGGCGGTGAAACCAGTAGTAGGTCAGGTCTTCGGCGAAGAAGAGCACGACCCAGGCCCACACCGCGGTCATCGGGATCGTGAACAGCCGATGCTCGTACGCCCAGAGACTGGCGGCGAAGACCGCGCCGCCGGTCAGCAGGCCGGCGATCGTGCTGCCCAGCCCCATCATCAGCGAGGTGGCCGCGTCGCGCGGCTCGTAGTTAGCCCGCGCCTTGCCGAAGCGGGCCAGCAGGACCTCCAGCACGATGGCGACCACGAAGAACGGAATGGCCAGCTGGACTGGATCGAAGGCGGGCTTCATGCGGCGGCCTCCTGCGGCGGCCAGGGGCATTGCCCCAGGCGAAGCCGCGGCGCGCCGTCGACGGCCGCCAGGCGCACGCTCCCTTCGGCGGGACGGGCCGCGACGACGTCGCGCCAGGCGGCTGAACGCGCCACATAGCCGTCGCCCTTGCGCCAGAGCACCAGCGCCAGATCCTCGTCCGCGCGGGCCACGACGCTGGCGCCGTCGCCGCCGATCCAGACGGCCGTGACCCCATGATCCGGAAACTCGTCCGCCAGCAGCCGCCGAGCGGCCGCCTCGTCCAGCGGCGCCGTCGGTCGCGCGATCCCCGCCCAGGCCGAAAGACCCACCAGCAGGGCGACGGCGAGCGCCGAGCCCAGCAACTGCACGAGCAGCGCCTTGTCCATCGCCGCCTCCTCCCCCGTTTTGGGTCGAAGGTCTGGCCGACCAGCGATCACGTCAAGCGTCAGAACAGGGGTTTACGCAACCGGATTCGCCGCTCAAGTTGCGAACCGCACGCATCACGCGGGGTAAGGGAAACGGGTATGTCTTTGATGTTCGAACCGCTGCGCAAGTACGCGCAATTTTCCGGACGCGCTCGTCGTTCGGAATACTGGCTCTTCGCGCTGTTCACCTTCGCTGTCAGCATGGCCATCACCATCCTGCGGATCGCCACGGGCGGTTTCGACAGCCTGGAGAACGGCGGCTTCGACGCCCTGAGCCTGGTGAACCTGGCGTTCTCGCTGGCGATGCTCGTTCCCAGCCTCGCGGTCTCGTTCCGCCGCCTGCACGACACCGACCGTTCGGCCTGGTGGATCCTCATCGGCCTGATCCCGCTGATCGGCGCCATCGTGCTGCTGGTCTTCTACCTGCTGCCCGGCACCACCGGCCCGAACAAGTTCGGCGCCGATCCGAAGCAGACCCACAAGGACGCCGCCGAAACCTTCGCCTGAGGTTTCGACCAGACAAGGCAAAGCGCGCCGCCCTCGAAGGAGAGCGGCGCGCTTTTTCTTTGACCCAAGCCCTAGAACTTGCGGGCGTAGCCCACCGACACGACGTTGGCGTCGTCGGCGTCGTTGTCGCGGAACTGCTGGCGCGTGTAGTCGACGCGCACGCCGTTCTTGTCGTCGAACTTGTACTGGGCGCCGACGCCGTAGTTGACGCTGTCGGCGTCGAACTTGCTCTCAACGCCAGCCAGCTTCTGCTTGAACTGGGTGTTGCCGTAACCGACGCGGCCGATCAGGTCGATGTTCGGGGTCACCGGCAGGAAGCCGACGCCATAGACGGCGGCCGAGTGAGTCTGCTCGATGCTGGAGCGGACGCCGGCGCGGTCGATGTTGTCGTCCTTCACGCCGCCGGACAGTTCGCCCTCGACGCCGAAGTGCGGGGTCAGCTTTGCGCCCAGGCGGCCCTGGATGGCGCCGGTATCGGCGCCTTCGGCGCGCGAGCTGTTGTAACCAAGGTTGCCGTAGATTTCCGGCGAGCTCGATTGAGCATGAGCCAGAACCGGAACAGCAGCGACCGACATGGCGGCCACGGCCGCAGACATGAGAACCTTCATTATTTTTACTCCTGGTACTGGGATTTCTTGTGCTCCMTCAGCCTCCTTTGGGTATTGGGGCAACGAGGCCCGTATTTGACCGCACCCTGACCTGTTTGGGGCCATTGCGTGACGTTTCCGACATTTGGACCGGCGATTATGGCCAAGGCTCGAAAGTTCCCTTGCGGCAGGTCGAATAGCCACAGGCGATGCAGCCAGGACACGGCCGCTTGGCAGGTGACGCGCGCGCCGGGCGTGCTATTGATCGCGTCCAAACAGTGATCAGATCGGCGCGCCCATGTCGCGCGCCGGCCCATCGGGACCGCCGCCTTGCATCAAGCCGTCATCGCCGCCACGGGGCTCTACACCCCGCCGTTCAGCATCTCGAACGTAGAACTGGTCGACGCCTTCAACGCCTATGTCGAACGCTTCAACGCCGCCAATGCGCAGGCCATCGCCGCCGGGGAAGTGACGGCGCTCGCCCCTTCCTCGCCGGAGTTCATCGAGAAGGCCTCGGGCATCAAGGCCCGCTACGTGATGAACAAGGACGGGATCATCGACCCCGAGGTCATGCGCCCGAACCTGCCCGAGCGCCCGAACGACCAGATCTCCATCCTGGCCGAAATGGCCGTCAAGGCGGCCCAGCAGGCGATCGCCGCCTGGGGCAAGCCCGTCTCGGAAATCGGCGCGGTGATCTGCGCGGCCTCGAACATGCAGCGCGCCTATCCGGCCATGGCCATCGAGGTGCAGCAGGCCCTGGGAATCGAGGGCTTCGCCTTCGACATGAACGTGGCCTGTTCGTCGGCCACCTTCGGCATCAAGACCGCCGCCGACTTCATCGCCACCGGCAGCGCCAAGGCGGTGCTTATGGTCAATCCCGAGATCTGCTCGGGCCACCTGAACTTCAAGGACCGCGACAGCCACTTCATCTTCGGCGACGTGGCCACCGCGGTGATCCTGGAAGAGGCCTCGCAGGCCACGGGCGGCTGGGAGATCCTGGGCACGCGCCTGAAGACCCAGTTCTCCAACAACATCCGCAACAACTTCGGCTTCCTCAACAACGCCGCCCCCGAGGGCGTCGGCGCCAAGGACAAGCTGTTCGTGCAGGAAGGCCGCAAGGTGTTCCGCGAGGTGGTGCCGATGGTCAGCGAGATGATCGTCGAGCACGCCGGCGACATCGGCCTGGACGCCACGGCCCTCAAGCGCCTGTGGCTGCACCAGGCCAACATCAACATGAACGACCTGATCGCCCGCAAGGTGCTGGGCCGCGACCCGGAAGCCGGCGAGAACGTCATCATCCTGGACGAGTACGCCAACACCAGCTCGGCCGGCTCGATCATCGCCTTCCACAGCGCCAACGACGACTTCGCCCCCGGCGACACCGGCCTGATCTGCAGCTTCGGCGCCGGCTACTCGGCCGGCACGGTGTTCGTCAGGAAGCGCTGAGCGGCGCCGCGCGCGGGAACCTGAGTTCTCGCGCGAAGGACGCCAGGATCAGCGGCCAGCCGTGATCGGAAGCCATCCCCTGGCGGATGGCTTTCCCGCCCTCGGCATGGCGATCCAGATCGCGGTGCTCGACCACGACCCGCGCGCCCTCACCCGCCGGCTCGAAGCGAAACTCGACCTCGCTCTGGCGCTCCAGCGGCTCGACGCCGCGGTCGGGCGCGACGTTGAAGCCGACCACCAAGCGGTGGCCCGGATCATAGGCGCGCACGTCGCCCCACGGACTCTCGACGCCGTCACGGTCGACCTCGAACCAGCTGCCGCCGGCCACCGGCTCGACATGCACGGTGGCGAACCGCGCGCCGCTGCGGCTGTAGGCCATCGGCCACCAGCGGCCCATGTCGCCGACGAAGCGGGCGAAGGCCTCGGCCGGCAGGGTCTCCACGGTGATCTCGCTGACGATCGGTTCGAACATCGGGGGCTCCTTCGCGAGAGGAACGCGCGGGGCTCCGGTCGGATCACTGCGAAGGCTTGTCGTCAGATCGCCTCAAGCTTGACCTGAACCGGCGCCGCCCCCTTCAGCGCCAGCGTCCATTCGGTCTCCGTGCGGGCGATGGCGTAGCAGCGACGCGCGCCCCGCTCGTCGTCCAGGCACAGATTTCCGTCGGCGACGACGTAGCGGCCCTTGGACCAGCCGAAGTCGTGCCGTTCGAACCAGCTTCCGTCGGCCCTCAGAGCGATGCCGTCCATGCCCACCGGCATGTTCGGAAAGACCACGACCCGCCCGATGAAGGCCGCCCTGGCCGCGGCGTCGGAGACGGCCTTGGGCGCGGGCTTGGGGTGCGCGGCCTTCCATTCCATGGCCCGCTGGATGCGGCGGCCCACGGCGGGATGGTCATAGAAGACGATCTCCTCCAGCCGGCCGGGCGTGGCCGCGCGGTACTCGATGGTCTTGACCAGCGCCTTGGCCAGGCCGTCGGGCTCGTTGAAATGCACGAGGCTGTAGCGGTCGGCGTCGCTCTCGGCGATGCGGATCAGGCTGTTGGTGATCGGCGTGGCCAGAAGGAACAGCACGGTCAGCACGGCGCTCAACACCGGCAGGCCGGCGGGATCGGAAAGCCCGCGGACCTGGTCGCCGCCCAGCAGCCGGCAGGCCGGGACGAACAACCGGTCGACCAGGAAGAAGGCCAGGATCGCCAGCAGGCTCATCACGCCGGCGATCCACAGCGAGTGGTGGCGTCGGTAGTGGCCCATCTCGTGTCCGACGACGCCGCGCACCTCGGCAAGGTCGGCGCCCTTCTTGAACATCGTGTCGCTCATCGCCACCCGGGCCGAGCCGAACAGGCCCGAGACGTTGGCGGTGTAGGCGTTGGACTGCCTGGAGCCGTCGTAGATGAAGATCTTGTCCGACGGCATGTCGACCTGCCTGGCCATCGCCACGACCTCATCGCGAACAGGTCCGGCCGGCGCGGGCGTGTACCTGTTGAAGATCGGCTCGATGTAGAGCGGCGCCAGCAGCATGCCGACGGCGATGAAAGCCGCGGTCAGACCGCCGCTCCACAGCCACCAGGTGCGCGGCGCCTTGCGGATCAGCGCGTAGAGAGCCGCGAAGAACAGGCCGCCGATCAGCGCGCTGATGGCCAGCGAGATCGCGCCCTCGGTCAGCCAGCCGGCAAAGGCCTGGCTGGTCAGGCCGTACTGCCTGGATCGCCACCAGTCGCTGTAGACGGTCCAGGGCAGCGAAAGGACGGCGTCGAAGACGATGTAGAGGCCGCCGATCCAGCAACTGACCAGCAGCGGCCGGTTGCGCCGCCCCTCGAACTTGCGCCGCAGCACGACCAGGACGCCGCTGCGCACGATGAGGAACGAGACCAGCAGCGCGACGAGCGCACCCCATAGCAGCAGCCAGTGGCCGCCCTGCGTGTAGGCGACGGCCCGGGCGTGCGCCTCCGGCGGCAGTTGCGCCAGATAGGCCGCCGTGGCCGCGGCCGGATCGAAGCTCTGAGCCATCCTTGCTTCCCCCGAAGGCATGCTGCCCGGCAGCAAGCCAGAGCCGGCCGTCCGCGTCAGGTTAAATCGCCGTCAGGTGGAGCTCGGACAGCGATCCCGTCGCCTTGCCCCTGGCGGCCCCGCCGCAGCGGTATAGAACTGGACCGATGACCTTCGTTTCGAGGCCCGCCATGCGATTCCCCGCCCGTCGTGACATCCTGCTGGGCCTGGGGGCCGGCGGCGCGCTGACCCTCGCCGGCTGCGGCGGCAAGGACGCGGCCGGCGGAACCAGCGGCGCGGCGCGGGTCGAGGCGACCAAGACCCTGCGCATCGGCCTTGAGGGCACCTATCCGCCGTTCAACTTCCAGGGCGCCGACGGCCAGCTGACCGGCTTCGACGTCGACTTCGCCAGGGCCCTGGCCGAGCAGATGAAGGTCAAGCCGGAGTTCGTCGCCGCACCGTTCGCCGGCCTGCTGGGCGCGCTGGAATCGGGCCGCACCGACGTCGTGATCAACCAGATCACCATCACCCCCGAACGCGCCGCCAAGTACGACTTCTCCAAGCCCTACACGGTCTCGGGCATCCTGATCATCGTGCCCAAGGGCAAGACGGGCGTGGCCGGTCCCGCCGACCTGGCCGGCAAGAGGGTCGGCGTGGGCCTTGGCACCCACTACGAGCAGTGGCTCCGCCAGAACCAGCCCAAGGCCGAGGTGCGCACCTATGACGACGACCCGACCAAGTACCAGGACCTGCGGGCCGGCCGCATCGACGCGGTGCTGAACGACCGCCTGGTCGCCGCCGACTTCCTGAAGACCGCGCCCGACCTGGTCGCCGCGGGCCCGCCCTTCGCCCCGCAGAGCCAGGGCGTGGTCATGAAGCGCGACCCGGCGCTGAAGGTGCTTGTCGACGGTGCCATCGACGCGCTGCGGGCCGACGGACGCCTGGCGGCCATTTCGCAGAAATGGTTCGGCCTGGACGTGACCGTCTAGCCGATGGACGCCGCCGAGCTCATCGCCCAGTCGGCTCCGCTGCTGCTGAAGGGCGCGGTCTACACCATCCTGCTCAGCCTGATCGGCATGAGCCTGGGCCTCCTGCTGGGCTTTGGCCTGGCCCTGATGCGGCTGTCGCGATCGCCGCTCCTGCGCTGGCCGGCGGCCGTCTATGTCTCGGCGTTTCGGGGCACGCCGCTCCTGGTGCAGCTGTTCCTGATCTATTACGGCCTCCCGCAACTGGGCCTGGAGTTGCCGCCGCTGATCGCGGCGGGGATCGGCTTTTCGCTGAACGTGGCGGCGTACGCGGGCGAGATCCTGCGCAGCGCCATCGCCGCCGTCGACAAGGGCCAATGGGAAGCCGCCGCCGTGCTGGGCCTCACGCGCGGCCAGGCCATGCGCCGCATCATCCTGCCCCAGGCCGCGCGCACCGCCGTGGCGCCCCTGTCCAATAGCTTCATCAGCCTGGTGAAGGACACCTCGCTGGCCGCCACCATCCAGGTGCCCGAACTGTTCCGCCAGGCCCAGCTGATCACCGCCCGCACGTACGAGATCTTCGCCATGTATCTCAGCGCCGCGGCCATCTACTGGATCGTCTCCAGCCTGCTGGCCCTGGGCCAGGGCTGGCTGGAACGCCGCGCGGAGGCCCGCCGATGAGCGCCATCCAGGCCAGGGGCCTTTCCAAGCGCTTCGGAGACACCGCCGTGCTGAACGGCGTCGACCTGACCGTCGCGCCCGGCGAGGTCGTCGCCGTCATCGGCCCCAGCGGCTCGGGCAAGAGCACCCTGCTGCGCTGCCTCGCCGGCCTGGAGGCGCTGAACGGCGGAACCCTGTCGATCGCCGGCGTCGAGGCCGGCGGCAAGGTTCCGCTGGCCCGCGCCCTGAAGGGCCGCGTCGGCTTCGTGTTCCAGAACTTCAACCTGTTCCCGCACAAAACGGCGATCGAGAACGTGGCCGAGGCGCCGGTCGTCGTGCGCGGCGAACCGCCCGCCAAGGCTCGGGAACGGGCCCTGGAGCTGCTGACCAAGGTGGGGCTGGCCCATCGCGCCGACGCCTATCCCGGCGCCCTTTCAGGCGGCCAGCAGCAGCGCTGCGCCATCGCCCGGGCCCTGGCGATGGACCCCGAGGTCATCCTCTTCGACGAGCCGACCTCGGCGCTGGATCCCGAGCTGGTCGGCGAGGTGCTGGCGGTGATCGGCGACCTGGCCGCCGAGAAGCGGACGATGGTCATCGTCACCCACCAGATGGACTTCGCCCGCGAGGTCGCGGACCGGACGATCTTCATGGACGAAGGCCGCATCCTCGAGGAAGGCCCCTCGGCGACGCTGTTCACCGAACCCCGCGAAGATCGAACGAGAAGGTTTCTCAGTAAATTGCGAAGCTTGCAGCCATAATTTAGCCTCTGGCGCCCCGCACCCCTCCCGGGCTACGCCGCGTGTGTCTAGAGGCGAGGATTCGTGAAACCCTATATCGACCTGAAAGGCGCCTCCGGCGCCGTCTATCGCTACAAGCTGGCCGAGGATCGCGACCCGCGCACCACGATCGCCGGCAACTATCTCTATGTGAACGCCGAAGGCGTCGTGGTGTTCGCCGGCGAGGCCAACAATCTGCACGACTCCACGCGCGGTTTCGCCGAGGCGGCCGAGAAGCACGCCGCCGAGCATCTCTACATCCGCCTGAACGTCTCGGGCGCCGCGCGCGCCGACGAACTGGCCGATCTGCTGGCCGAGCTGTCGCCGGTGGGCAACCCCGCGCAAGCGGAAGACTGAGGGCGTTTTCATCGGCCGGTCGCCCATGACCGGCCGAGCCCCAAACTTGGCCGTTGCCCGCCAGCCGCGCATATGCGCCCATCCACCCGCATAGCGGGGGATTCTCAAATGCGGCTTGCGGCGGCTCTTTTCGGCGTCCTGTTTCTTTCGGCCTGCGCCACCACGGCGCCGGACAAGGTCTTCTTCGCGGCCGACGCGGCCGACGGCCTGGTGGTGATGGAGCTGGTTCCCACCCCGGCGACCTACCAGATCGAGGCCGCCAGCTTCGACCCCGCCCAGTCTCGGATCGAGAGCAAGGGCTACGTCACCCTCTACGCCAGTCCGGCCATGCGCTACGCGGTCTCGCGGGCCAAGCCCGGCGTCTACGCCGTGACCGCCGTCAGCCATCAGGCCACCTGGTACGACTGCTTCAACGGCGGCACGGTCTCCTTCGAGGTCAAGCCTGGCGAGGTGACCTTCCTGGGCAAGCTGGACGCGCGCCCTGCCCTGGCCGACATCGCCATCAAGCTTCCGGGCTACAGCATGAACAGCCAGAAGTTCTACGTGCTCGACACGCCGCGCCCCGCCCTGACCGCGCCGGCCGACATGGCCGACTGGAAGGGCGAGCTGACGCCGTTCCTGACCAACACCTATCCGAACGTCACCGCGCCGACCAAGCCTGCGCAACTCAAGCCCGCCACATTCGCAAGCGGCTGGAGCCTGCTGGGCCAGAAGGTCTGCTACGGCTACTTCAACCGGGCCAAGGGCCAGCCGGAGCCGGCCAAGCCCGCCAGCTAGGCTCGCGCCAGGAAGGCGGCGATCTCGGAGATCACCGAAGGCTCGGGGGCCATGATCGCCTGCAGGTGGTCGCCCGACGTCGAGATGAACGGCAGCCCGTGGGTCGCCGCGAACGTCTGGGACGGCGCGTGATAGGGATCGGCCGTTCCGTCCCACAGCAGAACCGGAACGCCCGCGCCGAGCACCGCCACGGAAGCGCCCTCCAGCGTGTTCAGCGCCTCGAAGTACGCCTGCATGGCCGGCAGGATTTCGGGCGTCACCCATTGCACCAGAGCCGGCGCGACCTGCTGGCTGAAGCCCCAGAAGATGTCGAAGCGGATCGGTCCGGCCGGCCCCCTGGGCACGCCGCCCGCCAGGTCCCAGCCACCGATCACCAGCGAGGCCAGGCGCTCGGGGTGATGCCTGGCCACGCCCACCGCCATCCAGCCGCCCATCGAGTAGCCGACCAGGTGGGCCTTCTCCGCGCCGAGCGCATCGAGCACCGCCACGATGTCGCCCGCCCGCTGGTCCTGGGCGTAGAGCGCGGCGTCCGCCGGCTTGTCGCTGAGGCCATGGCCCAGCGAGTCGACGCAGACCACCGTGAAGCGATCGGCCAGGGCCGCGACGAAGCCGTTGGCCCGCCAGCTGTCGGCGTCCATGAACAGGCCGTGCTGCAGCACCACGTGCGGTCCCGTCCCCTCCACCGTGTAGTGGATCTGCTGGCCGCGATGGCTGGCGAACGGCATGGGCGAGTCTCCGTGAAAGCGGGCCGCTAGTCAGGCCGGTCCACAAATTTGCGCAAGGCGAACGGGACGAGAACACCCCGGCTTGGCTATCCTCCCGCCGATGCGTCCCGAGTCGCTCTTTCCCCTGTTCGCCGCGATCTCGACCCTCAAGGGGGTCGGGCCCCGCGTCGCGCCCCTGGTCGAGAAGCTGGCCGGGCCGATCGTGCGCGATGTGCTGTTCACCCCGCCCCAGAGCCTGATCCGCCGCACGGCGACCACGGCCGCCATGGCCCAGGACGGCCAGGTCCAGACCTTCGTCGTGACGATCGACGCCCACCTGCCGCCGCAGCGTTCGGGGCAGCCCTGGCGGATCCGCGGCTGGGACGAGACCGGATTCGTCACCCTGGTCTGGTTCAAGGGCCACGGCCCGCACCTGGAACGCCAGCATCCGGTCGGAACGCGGCGGGCCGTCAGCGGCAAGGTCGAGCGGTTCGGCTCCGAGATCCAGGTCGCCCATCCCGACTACATGCTCGAGGCCGAGCGGATCGACGAGATCCCGCCGATCGAGCCGGTTTATCCCGCCACCGCCGGCCTGCCCTCGCGCACCTTCCGCAAGTTCGCTCAAGAGGCGCTTTCCCGCGCCCAGGCCCTGCCCGAGTGGCAGGACGCCGCCTGGATGGCCCGCGAGGGCCTGCCGCCCTGGCGCGAGGCCTTCGAGCGCCTGCACGGCCCCGAGGGCGAGATCGACCTTTCGCCGATGTCGGCGGCGCGGCGACGCCTGGCCTATGACGAGCTTCTGGCCCACCAGCTGGCCCTGGCCCAGCGCAAGGCCGGCAAGCGCGCCCAGCCCGGCCCGCGCATCGTCTCGGGCCCGCTGGCCGAGGCGGCCGAGAAGGCCCTGCCCTTCCGCCTGACCGGCGCCCAGGTGCGGGCGCTGTCGGAGGTGCGCGGCGACCTGGCCCATGGCGAGCGGATGAGCCGCCTGCTGCAGGGCGACGTCGGCTCGGGCAAGACCGTCGTGGCCATGCTGGCCATGGCCGACGCGGCCGGCGCCGGCTTCCAGTCGGCCCTGATGGCCCCGACCGAAATCCTGGCCCGCCAGCACTACGAGACCCTCGCTCCGCCGCTGGAGGCCCAGGGCCTGGCGGTCGTGCTGCTGACCGGACGCGACAAGGGCGCAGCCCGGGCGGCCAAGCTGCAGAAGCTGGCCGACGGCTCGGCCGCGGTGGCCGTGGGCACCCACGCGCTCTTCCAGGACGACGTGGCGTTCCAGAGCCTGGCCCTGACCATCATCGACGAGCAGCACCGGTTCGGCGTCAACGAACGCCGGCGGCTGCAGGAGAAGGGCCCCAAAGACGCAGAATGGGGGGTGCACCTGCTGGCCATGTCGGCCACCCCGATCCCGCGAACGCTGGAACTGACGGTGTTCGGCGACCTGGACGTCTCGCGCATCGACGAGAAGCCGCCGGGCCGCACGCCGGTGGCCACCCGCGCGGCGCCGACGCCGCGCGTGCCCGAGATCGTCGATCGCCTGCGCAGCGCCATCGAGGGCGGCGCCCAGGCCTTCTGGATCTGCCCGCTGGTGTCGGAGTCCGAGAAGGTCGACCTGCGGGCCGCCGAGGACCGCGCCGCCGACCTGCGCAAGATCCTCGGTCCCCGCGTCGGCCTGGTGCACGGCCAGATGCCGGCGGCCGAGAAGGACGCGGTKATGCAGGCCTTCGTCGACGGCGAGGTCGGGGTGCTGGTGGCCACCACGGTGGTCGAGGTGGGCGTCAACGTGCCCAACGCCAGCATCATGGTCATCGAGCACGCCGACCGGTTCGGCCTGGCGCAGCTTCATCAGCTTCGCGGACGGGTGGGCCGGGGCATGCGCGAAAGCTCCTGCGTGCTGCTGTACGATCCGCCGCTGTCGGAGGTCGCCCAGCAGCGCCTCGACATCCTGCGGCGCAGCGACGACGGCTTCGAGATCGCCGAAAAGGACCTGGAACTGCGCGGCGGCGGCGACCCGCTGGGCCTCAAGCAGAGCGGCTTTCCCGCCTACCACCTGGCCGACCCCGTCGCCCACCGCGACCTGATCGCCGTAGCCGCCGACGACGCCCGCCTGATCCTGGCCCGCGACCCCGACCTTTCCTCGCCGCGCGGCGAGGCCGTACGGACCCTGCAGGCGCTGTTCGACTGGAAACCGGCGTCGGGCCTGAACGACGCGGGCTGACGGCCCCCTCCGGCCCTTCGGGCCACCTCCCCCAGAGGGGGAGGATCTTGGTCGGCGCAGATGCYCCCCCTCTGGGGGAGCTGTCGCAGAGCGACTGAGGGGGTTCTCAGCGCCTGCGCTGACCCCCACCGG
>NZ_JBFTJR010000052.1:0-35709 GCF_056395525.1 Caulobacter sp. 10L414 | reverse complement strand
CCTCCGGGCAGCTGAATCTCACGCGGCTCACCCGGCGGCGACGCGCTGCGCTAGCTGATGGCTACGCGCCTCGCCGCCAGCCCAGGACAACCAACAGAGGGGTCAATTTTGGACGCCGATAGGGGGTCAATTTTCAACGCCGTTTGACAAGCCGTTCTCTGCGAAAGGCTTCGGGAATTGGGTGATCGCGGCAGCACGGGAAGCAGGTCTGCCCAAAGGGCGCAGCGCCCATGGGCTGCGCAAGTCTGCTGCGAGGCGATTAGCTGAGGCTGGGTGCACCGCGCACCAGATCGCCGCCATTACGGGTCATCGATCGTTGAAAGAAGTTGAGCGCTACACCCGGGCGGCCGATCAGCGTGTCAGCGCTGAAGAGGCGATACGCAAAGTCCAAAGCACTAAGTAGGAACGAAAACTGTCTAACCGCCCAGGATTGTTAGACAAAATTACATTCAAGGGTTTGAAAAATATGCAGAATTTTCCGCACCTGGCGGCCCGGGAGGGACTCGAACCCCCGACCTTCGCTTTAGGAAAGCGCTGCTCTATCCTGCTGAGCTACCGGGCCGCTTGCGCGGCGGAGAGGGTCCATAGCGCATGTTGCGCCGGGTGCGAAGCCTGACCGTCGCGGCGGCGCGGCGGATTGTCGCAAGGGCGCGGGGCGGAAACTGCTCAAGGCGCCGCTTCAAAGCCTTGATCTGGTTCGACTGTGCGTCGTCCGGAAGACTCTGTTAACCTTCCCGGCAACCGTGAGTAGATGCGTGCGTAATCACGCCTCTTGTTGTTGTCTTCCCCGCGCGTGCTAGGCTCGGGCCCCAGTGGATACGCGAGCGTCCTTTCGTATGTTGGATATGGCCGAGCACGACCTGTCGGACGGCGAAGACGATTCCGCCCTTCTGACCCTGGTCGAAACGATCGAGGAACTCTCGGCCACCCGGACCATCGATGAGGTGGCCGCGGTGGTGCGCTCGTCCGCGCGCCGAATCTCGGGGGCTGACGGGGTAGCCTTCGTGCTGCGCGACAACGACTGCTGCTGGTACCTGGACGAGGACGCGATCGGCCCGCTGTGGAAGGGCAAGCGCTTCCCCCTGACAGCCTGCATCTCGGGCTGGTCGATGCTGAACCGCCAGACGGTGGTGATCCCCGACATCTACCAGGACGACCGCATTCCGCACGACGCCTACCGCCCGACCTTCGTCAAGAGCCTGGTGATGACCCCGGTGCGCACCCGCGACCCGATCGCGGCGCTGGGCGCCTATTGGGCCAATGAGCACACGCCGCCGCCGGAGATCGTGGCCAAGCTGCAGGTGATGGCCCGCGCCACCGCGGCGGCGCTGGAGAGCGGCCGGCTGCACGCCTCGCTGAACAAGGAGCTGGAGCGGCGCACCTTCCTGATGCGCGAGCTGGACCACCGGGTGAAGAACACCCTGGCCTCGGTGCAGTCGATCGCCAGCCAGACCCTGCGCACGGCCGCCTCGCCGCAGGCCTTCAACGAGTCTTTCGAATCGCGCTTGCTGGCCCTGTCGCAGGCCCACGAACTCCTGACCAAGCAGGCCTGGGGCAAGGCCCACCTGCGCGAGATCCTGGCGGCGGCCATGCGCCCGTTCGGCGGGCTGGAGGACGGTCGCTTCGTGGTCGAGGGGCCGCCGATCGAGATCACGCCCGAAGCGGCGGTGGCGGTGCACATGACCCTGCACGAACTGATCGTCAACGCCGCCAAGTACGGCGCGCTGTCGGCGCCGGCCGGGAAGGTCTTCGTCACCTGGCGCGTCGAGGACGAGGGCGGCGCCCATCCCACCTTCGCCCTGGAATGGCGCGAGCGCGGCGGCCCGCTGGTGGCGCCGCCCGAGCCCAAGGACGAGGGTTTCGGCTCGCGGCTGATCCGCCGGGGCCTGTCGCGCGACCTGGGCGGCGCGGCCGTGCTGGACTTCGCGCCCGAAGGCCTGACCTTCACCTTCCGCGCGCCCCTGTCGCAAAGGCTGGCTGCGGCATGAGCGGGCGTCGGATCATGATCGTCGAGGACGAGGCGCTGGTGGCCATGATGGTCGAGGACCTGCTGACCGACCTCGGCTGCGAGGTGTCGGGCTCGTTCGGCGCCGTGGGCGAGGCCCTGGCCTATCTCGACGGCGGCAAGTCGTCGCTGGACGGCGCGGTGCTCGACATCAACATCGGCGGCGAGATGGTGTTTCCGGTGGCCGAGGCCCTGCGGGCCAAGGGCGTGCCGTTCGTCTTCGCCACTGGCTACGGGGCCCTGCCGCGCAAGGGCTTCGAGGACGTCACCGTGCTGTCCAAGCCGATCAATTTCGGCCACCTGCGCGACGCCGTGCACGGGTTCGGCCAAGCGGCCTGACGGGCCGCGCGCCGGAAAATCATCGGGACGGCGTTAGTCCTGGCGACACGTCTCGCCGGAGCAGCCCCCGTGACCAAGATCCTCGCGTTCGGCCTCGTCGGCCTCGCTCTCGCCGCCGGCCTGGCCGTGGCGCCCGCGGGCGAGGCGGGGCCCTTGCGTGATCGCATGCGCGAGCGGATGGCCCAGCGCCTGCAGGACCGGCAGGCGGAGGAGGCGCGGCCGCTCGACCTGCAGGCCATCGCGCCGGGCGCCCGCAAGCTGGAGGTCCGCTACGGGACCTCGGCCAAGCAGGCGATCGACGTCTATGTTCCGCCGGGCGCGCAGGGCGCGCCGGTGCTGGTCATGGTCCACGGCGGGGCCTGGAAGATCGGCGACAAGGCCAACAGCGGCTCGATCGAGAACAAGCTGAAGCACTGGCTGCCCAAGGGCTACGTGTTCGTCAGCGTCAACTATCGCCTGCTGCCCGAGGCCGTGGCGGAAGGGCAGGCGCAGGACGTGGCGGCGGCGATGCGGCTGGTCCAGGCCCGGGCCGGGGAGTGGGGCGGCGACCCCAAGCGGATCGTGCTGATGGGCCATTCGGCGGGGGCGCACCTGGCCGCCCTGCTGTCGGCCAGGCCCGACATGGTCGGCCGGCCGTGGGCCGGGACGGTGGTGCTCGATTCTGCCGCCATGAAGGTCTCCACCGTCATGGAGCGGCGTCATCCGGCCTTCTATGACGAGGCGTTCGGCGCCGATCCGGCCGGCTGGGCCAGGGTCTCGCCGATGGACCAGTGGACGCGCTCGGCCGCGCCCATGCTGCTGGTCTGCTCCAGCCAGAGGCCCGACAAGCCGTGCGACGAGGCCAGGGCCTTCGCCGACCTGACGGCGCGGGCGGGGGTGACGACGCCGGTGCTGCCGCAGGCGCTCAGCCATGCCGACATCAACCGAACGCTGGGCCTGCCCGGCGCCTATACCCAGGCGGTCGACGCCTTCATCGGCGACGTCCTTAAGTAGCCGCGGGGGTCTTCGCTCGCGTTGACCTCAACCGTGGTTGAGGTTTTAGAGGCTTCGTCGGTCAAGCGCTCCCATGGGGGAGCCGCGCCCCTGGAGCCGACGCCATGCCCCTTTCCCTGCAACGCCCACGCTGGGTTCCAATCCTGGCCTGGCTGCTGGCCGGCTTCTTCGTGTTCGGGGCGATCGGCAATCTTCTGGCGCCGCCCGACATCGCCGCCAGCTACCGTCGCTGGGGCTATCCGGACTGGTTCCACGTCGTGACCGGCGTGCTGGAGCTGGCGGCGGCCGCAATGCTGCTGCTTCGACGGACGCGAGCGGCGGGGGCCGCCCTGGCCGCCGGCGTGATGGGCGCGGCGGTGCTGACCGTGCTGCTGCACCGCGACCTTGGCCACCTGCCGCCGCCGCTGGTGGTGCTGGCGCTGTCGGCGCTGGTCGGCTGGGGCGCGCTGCGCGGCGGCGGGCGGTCCTGAGATCGGATCGCCAAGGGTTCGAAAAGGTGTCGCTTCCGACGCAATCCGAACTCTTGCGGCAAGGCTTCGGCATGAGGGCGACACGCTTCGCCAGCCATAATAGGTAGCGCTAACCGCCTGCAACTTTCCCGCGCCGTGGCGGAAAGGACGCAGGCGGGGGTGGAAAACGGCGAGCCTTCCGAGGCGGGTTTGACTCGGGCGGGGCGGATGACTAATCGCTTTTGAGAATCATTATCGTTCTCGAAATGTGAGCCTCCCCGATGCCCCGTTCCCTGCGCGCCTTCCTCCTCGCCGCCGCCATGAGCCCGGCCGTTCTGGCCGGCATGGCCCATGCCGACGAGGCCCCGGCGGACGCGTCTGCGGACAGCAATGTGGACGGCGTGGTGGTGACCGGCGCCCGCGCCCGCTCGACCGGCGCGACCGGCCTGGATCTCAGCCTGCGCGAGACGCCGCAGTCGATGACCATCGTCGGCCAGCAGCAGATCCGCGACTTCGCCCTGACCAGCGTCACCGACCTGCTGGACCGCGTGGTGGGCATCAATGTCGAGCGGGTCGAGACCGACCGCACCTACTTCAACGCCCGCGGCTTCGACGTGACCAACTTCCAGGTCGACGGCGTGGGCCTGCCCCTGAACTGGGGCATCCAGTACGGCGAGATCGACACCATCCTGTTCGACCGCGTGGACGTGGTGCGCGGCGTCAACGGCCTGACCACCGGCGTCGGCAATCCTTCGGCCACGGTCAACTACATCCGCAAGCGCCCGATCGCCGGCTTCCAGGCCTCGGCCGCGGCCCAATACGGTTCCTGGAACGACAAGCGCCTGGAGGCCGACGTCTCGGGCTCGCTGAACGCCTCGGGCACGCTGTCGGGCCGCCTGATCTACGCCAACCAGGACCGCGACTCGTATCTCGACCACTACAAGGTCAACCGGAACGTCTATTACGGCGTGCTGTCGTGGGACCTGACGCCGAAGCTGAACGTCACCGGGGGCTATTCGCAGCAGGACAACCTGGCCGACGGCGTGCTGTGGGGTGCCCTGCCGCTGAGCTTCTCGGACGGCACGCGCATTCCCTACAAGCGCTCGGCCAGCACCTCGGCCGACTGGACCTACTGGGACGTCAACGACAAGACCGCCTTCGTCGAGGCGACCTACCTGTTCGACAACGACTGGAGCGCCAAGGCCACCTACACCCACAAGGACGTCGAGCAGAACGCCAAGCTGCTGTACGCCTCGGGCTATCCGGACAAGACCACGGGCCTGGGCATCGGCGGCTTCGTCGGCCACTACCCGTCGGAGTCCAAGCAGGATCTGGCCGACGTGACCTTCAACGGCCCGGTCTCGCTGTTCGGCCGCAGCCACCAGCTGGTGTTCGGCGCCAGCTACGCCGAGCAGACGCGCGAGGACTTCGCCTCGTCGGGCACGACCTATCCGGCCTATCCGTCGGTCTATGACTGGGGCAGCGTCGCCGAGCCGACCACCTACACCGACCTCTATTCGGCCGCCCAGATCAAGGACCGCCTGACCCGCGTGTTCGGCGCCGCGCACCTGAACTTCACCGACCGCCTGAAGGGCGTGGTGGGCTTCAACGCCGTCGAGCAGAAGACGTCGGGCACGTCCTACGGCGTCGACCAGGGCCGCACGGTCTCCAAGACCAGCCCCTATGCCGGCCTCGTCTTCGACCTGACGCCGCACGTGTCGCTGTACGGCAGCTACACCGACATCTTCAATCCGCAGGCCGAGGTCGACGCCAGCAACCGCAAGCTCGACCCGGTGCAGGGCGAGAGCTTCGAGGCGGGCGTCAAGAGCGAGTGGTTCGGCGGCAAGCTCTACGCCAGCGCCGCGGTGTTCAAGGTCGAGCAGCAGAACCTGGCGACCGCCGCCGGCACGTTCGGCGTGGGCGATCCGGGCCCGGTGGGCTTCACCTACTACACCGGCGTCGACACCACCTCGAAGGGCTACGAGCTGGAGATCAGCGGCATGGTCACCGACCGCTGGCAGGTCAGCGGCGGCTGGACCCAGCTGGAGCTCGAGGACAAGGACGGCAATGACGCCCGCACCTTCCTGCCGCGCAAGAGCCTGAAGGTCTCGACCACCTACAGCTTCCCGCAATGGCGCAACGCCAAGGTCGGCGCGGCGCTGCGCTGGCAGGACGAGATCTCGGGCCTCGACACCTTCGTCGTCACCCAGAAGGCCTACGCCGTCGTCGACCTGATGGGCAGCGCCGACCTGGCCGACAACGTCAAGGTCACGCTGAACATCAAGAACCTGTTCGACGAGACCTACCTCAACAGCGTGATGTGGGGGCAGGCTTACTACGCCGCCCCGCGCAACGCCTCGGTCCGTCTTGACTATCGCTTCTAAGAATCATTCTTAGGAATACCTTCCAGGAGCCGGCGCGACCGACCGCGCCGGCTCTGCTTGGTTCCGAGCAACCGGAGGCGGCCGAATGGACGCGCGCAATCTCGACACGCCCTACGCGCCGCCCGCCGCGCAGCCGGTGCGAAAGGCCGCCGGCGCGGCCAAGGCCGTCCGCGCGGCCGTGCGGCCGACCCTGACCTTCATCCACCGCTGGGTGGGTCTGATCATGGCCGGCTTCCTGTTCATCTCCGGCGTGACCGGCGCGGTGATCTCGTGGGACCACGAGCTGGACGACGTGCTCAACCCGCACCTGATGCACGCCAGGTCGGACGGTCCGGCGCTGCCGACGCTGGACATCGTCAAGGCGGTCGAAGCGCGCGATCCCCGGGTGATCGTTTCCTACTTCCCGCTGGTGGCCGAGCCGGGCGAGACCCTGGCCATCGGCGTCGACGCCCGCCAGGATCCCAAGACCGGCAAGCACTACGAGCTGGGCTACAATCAGGTGTTCATCGACCCGGCGACGGGCGTCGAGCAGGGGCGGCGTGAGTGGGGCGCGGTCTGGCCGATCAAGACCGAGACCTTCGTCTCGTTCCTCTATGTGCTGCACTACACCCTGCACATTCCCGAGTTCTGGGGGATCGACCGCTGGGGCATCTGGCTGCTGGGCGTGATCGCGGTGCTGTGGACGCTGGACTGCTTCGTCGGCTTCTACCTGACCCTGCCGGCCAGCGGGACGAACGGGCGCAAGCCGGCCAAGAGCTTCTGGAGCCGCTGGAAGCCGGCCTGGCAGATCAAGACCAAGGCCAGCGCCTACCGCATCAACTTCGACATCCACCGGGCGTTCGGCCTGTGGCTGTGGGGCGTGCTGTTCGTGGTGGCCTTCACGGCCTTCTCGCTGAACCTCTACAGCGAGGTGTTCTATCCGGTGATGTCGAAGATCTCGAAGGTCTCGCCGACGCCGTTCGACACCCGCGTGCCCACCAGCCACGACAACCCGATCCTGCCCAAGCAGACCTACGAGACGATCATCGCCAAGGCGCGGGCCGATGCGCAGGCGCGCGGCTTCACCGCCCCGGTCGGCGGGGCCTTCTATTCGGCCCACTACGGCATCTACGGCGTGGCTTTCCACAAGGTGGGCGACGACCACGGGGCCGGCGGCGTGGGTCCGCCCTACCTCTACTACGACGGCGCCGACGGCCGCTACCTGGGCGAGCGCCTGCCCTGGAAGGGCACGGCGGCCGACATCTTCGTCCAGGCGCAGTTCCCGCTGCACTCGGGTCGGATCCTGGGCATCCCCGGCCGCATCCTGATCTCGCTGACGGGCCTGGTGGTCGCCGCGCTCAGCGTCACCGGCGTGGTCATCTGGCTGAAGAAGCGCCGGGCCCGGGTGCTGCGGAAGAAGCCGGCGGCCGCTTAAGGTCGCCATTCCCGTTACCGCTCCCACTTGCGATCGGGGGAGCGCTCCTGCCACATGGCGACCGCCTGCGAAGCAAGGTCTTCGTGGGCGGGGAGGGGATCATGTTGAACCGTCGCGGTTTCCTGGCGGCCGGCTGCTGCGCCGCCTGTGCGTCTCCGGCCTGGAGCGCGAAGGGGGGCAAGGCCGAGCCGGCGCTCTCGACCTTTGCCTATGACCGCGTGCGGCTGGGCTCGGGCAAGATGCTGGACCAGCTGGACTGGCAGCACCGCCTGTTCATGGGGCTGGACGACGACCGCCTGCTCAAACCCTTTCGCCAGCGCGCGGGCCTGCCGGCGCCCGGCGAGGACATGGGCGGCTGGTACGACGACAGCGCCGATTTCCATATCGACGTGAACGACTGGAGCACGGCCAACTGGCACGGCTACATCCCCGGCCACAGCTTTGGCCAGTACGTCTCGGGCCTGTCGCGCTATGTCGCCATCACCGGCGACGCGGCCACGCGCGAGAAGGTGCGGGGGTTGGTGGTGAAGTACTCGCAGGCCATCTCGCCGCGCTTCTATGAAGGCTACATGCTGCCGGCCTACACCTACGACAAGATCCTGATCGGCCTGATCGACGCGTATCGCTACGCCGACGTGAAGGAGGCGGCGGCCGCGCTGGATAGGACCACCGACGCCGTGCTGCCGGTGCTGCCCGAAAAGGCCCTGACCCGCGAGGAGCGCCGCCTGCGCCCCCACTCCAGCGAAGCCGAGATCTGGGACGAGCCCTACACCCTGCCAGAGAACCTGTTCCTGGCTTGGCGCCTGGGACTGGGCGAGCGCTATCGGACGCTGGCCCTGCGCTACATGCAGGACGAGGCGCTGTTCGACCCGCTGGCGCGCGGCGAGAGCCCGCTGGCAGGCAAGCACGCCTACAGCCACGTCAACGCCCTGAACTCGGCGATCCAGGCCTGGTACGCGACCGGCGACGAGAAGTACCTGAAGGCCGCCCGCAACGGCTTCGACTTCGTGGCCAGGCAATCCTTCGCCACCGGCAGCTGGGGACCCAACGAGGAACTGGTGGGGCCGGACGACACCGAGACCCTGCTGAAGTCCCTCACAGAGACCCATCGGACCTTCGAGACGCCGTGCGGCGCCTACGGCCACTTCAAGATCGCCCGCTCGCTGCTGCAGATTACCAAGGACTCCCGCTACGGCGACAGCATGGAGCGGGTGCTCTACAACACCATCCTGGGCGCGCGTGACACCACGCAGAAGGGCGAGACCTTCTACTATTCCGACTACAGCGACACGGCGTCGAAGTTCTATCGCGACGAGCTGTGGCCCTGCTGTTCGGGAACCTTCATCCAGTTGGCGGCCGACTACGGGATCAGCGCCTACCTGCAGGACGGCGCCAGGCTGTACGTGAACCTCTACGTTCCCTCGCGCCTGCACGCCGAGGTCGGCGGCTTGGCCGTGAGGCTGGATCAGCAGACCACCTATCCGCTCGACGGGGACACGCAGATCGCCGTTGATCCGGCCCGGCCGGGACGGTTTTCGCTGATGCTGCGCGTTCCGGCCTGGGCGGGGCCCGGCAGCCGCATCCTGATCAACGACCGTCCGTCGGGCGTGGCCGCGCGGCCCGGAACCTTCGTCGAGCTGAACCGCGTCTGGAAGCCGGGCGACAAGGTGGTGGTGGACTTCGACATGGCCCCGCGGCTGGAGCCGCTGAACGCGGCCCATCCCCAGGTGGTCGCCTTGATGAGCGGTCCGCTGGCGCTGTTCCCGATCGGCCACGGCGAGGTGGCGATGACCAGGGCGCAGTGGCTGTCGCTGGAGCGCGAGGCCGACGACGCCTGGCGGGCCGGGACGGTGACCTTCAAGCCGTTCATGGCCATCGGCGACGAGGGCTACCGGCTCTATGGCTGGTTGGTCGAGGGATAGGCGTTCAGCGCTGTGAGTGGTCCCCGCCCTTCGACCGGCTCAGGGTGAGGACCATTTGCAGGCAAAACTTCATCCTGAGCTTGTCGAAGGAGGCCTAGCAGGCGGTATGGCCGCTGCGGGTCCAGGCGGCCGAGGCCTCGGCGATCTGGCGCAGCACGGCCAGGTCGATGTCGGCCAGTCGCTTGACGTAGACGCAGGCGACGCTGCTGCGGTGCTTGCCGAGCTTCGCCAGCAGCGCCTCGCGCTCGGGAAAGTCGGAGGCGAAGTACAGCACCAGTTCGGTCTTGCGCGGCGAGAAGCCCAGCAGCGGCCAGTCCATCGGCTTGGCGCCGCCGGTCGAATAGGATCCGAAGCCGACGATCGACGGCCCCCACATCACCGCCGGCGCGCCGGCGATCTCGGCCAGCAGGTCGCGGACGACAGCCGCGTCGGCCTGGCGAACGGGCGGCGAGGCGGCCAGGAAGTCGTCGACGCTGGCGGTCGTGGGACGGGTCTTGGGCTCTGCGGCCATGGCGGGGCTCCGGTGAGCGGGCCAGAGTGGTTGTGATCTGGGCCGGCGCCAAGATCGGCGGCGGCGCCGATTGAGACGGCTGGTCGAAAGTCGCCGCGGCCGGATAGCGTTAAAAGAGAGCAGGGCCGCAGCTTGGCAACGGGGGTGACGAATGCCGCAGGGCGTTCAGCAGGATCGTCTGCCGCATCTGGCCGCGCGCATCGGCGCCGACTACGCCGACAGTTTCGCCGCCTGCCGCGAGCTGCTGGCGATGATGTTCGAGCTGGATGCGCCGTCGCCCGAGGGCCGCATCGGCTACGCCATGGACTTCGACCTCTATGACTATGGGCCTATCAAGCTGGGCGTATCTCGCGGTCCGGCGTCGGTGATGGTCCGGACGCCCCAGCTCGTCGCGCGGACGGGCGTCGATCAGTTTCACGTCCAATACTATCGGCGGCATGGCTTCGTCCTGACCCTGGATGGCGCCGACCAGGAGGTTCGGCCGGGCGACATCTGTATGCTCGACCTGTCCCGCCCGGCCGCCTTGCGCGCCGAGGGGATCGACAATCTCTCCGCCATCGTCGCGCGGGACCTGCTGTCGCCGCTGCTGGCGGACGTCGGCGACGTCCATGGGCTGGTTCTTCGCCGTGACAGTGAGGCCGGCGTGGCCATTCGTGAGCACCTGGACGAGATGTGGCTCCGAGGTCCCGAGCTGACGGTGGAGCAAGGTCTGGCGTGGAGCCGCTCCACCGCGGCCCTGCTGGCCGGCGTCGTGCGGGCCAACACCCAGAGCCGGGCGGCGACCCGCGCCGAGCTGCGCAGGAGCCAGTTCCGCGCCATCCGCCGACGCATCGACCGGGACCTCGGCGATCCGGCCCTTGGTCCGGCCGCGCTCGCCAGCCAGTTCTACGTGACCCGTCCGACACTCTACCGGATGTTCGAGCCCTATGGCGGCGTCGGGCGGTACATTCTCGGGCGGCGGCTGACCGGCGCGTTTCGCGATCTGTCGGATCCGTGCCTTGGGCGCGAGCCGATCGCCGCGGTCCTTCGGCGCTGGGGCTTCGAAAACCACACCGCCGCCGGACGCGCCTTTCGCGCGGCGTTCGGCATGACGCCGTCCGCCTGCCGATCCCAGGCCCCGGCCGCTCGCGCGACCGGCGCAGCTGCGACCTTCGATGTTCCGTCCGAGATGCCGGCGAACATCAGGGCGTTCCAAGGCGGTCTGGCGTCGAACGCGTGAAAGCCCCGCCGGTGAGGACGGGCTCGCTGTCCGGATCAGGCGAAGTCTCGACCTGCACCGGCGGCGCATCGGTCGAGCGCAGGCGGCGCAGCAGGATCTGGGCCGGAAGGGGCGTCGCCCAACGAAAAACGCCCCCGGCCAGGCCGGGGGCGTCTTCGAAAACGTCGTAGGGTGAGGAGGCCTTAGGCCGCCTTGACCAGCGACTTGGTCAGGATGCCGATGGCGGCTTCGCGGTCGATACGCTCGATGGCGGCGACTTCGCGGGCCATGCGGTCCAGGGCCGATTCATAGAGCTGGCGCTCCGAATAGGACTGTTCCGGCTGGTTCTCGGCGCGGTGCAGGTCGCGGACCACCTCGGCGATCGAGACGAGGTCGCCCGAGTTGATCTTGGCTTCGTATTCCTGGGCGCGACGCGACCACATGGTGCGCTTCACGCGGGCGCGGCCCTTCAGGGTGGTCAGGGCCTGGCTGACGACGTCGCCTTCGGCCAGCGGACGCAGGCCGGCGACCTTGGCCTTCTTGGTCGGAACGCGCAGGGTCATCTTCTCGTGGTCGAAGGTGATGACGTAAACCTCGAGCGACATCCCGGCCACTTCTTGGGTCTCGATGCCCTGAATCGTCCCCACGCCGTGGGCGGGATAGACGACGTGATCGCCGACCGAGAATTCCAGACCGCTCTTGCTCATTCGTTCGTCCTCATAAAATTGGGCTTGCGCCCAAAACGCCGTTTCCAAACATCCCAAAAGGCGATAGCAACCCGACCGTCGGAGAGGCGGGGCCAAGTCGGATCAGGATTTGGAGTGTCTCTTAAGTCACCCTTCGCCTTCGATCGGGCGAGCCGTTGGAACGGCTGTCGTCTTCCACGAGACATGCAGGTGCGAGGCCGCACCCGTCACGTCGAGGGCGACAATAGCATAAAAATCAGCCTCATGAAAGGCTTGCGACCCCAACCTGGGGTATGGCGGCCCGAATCCGACCGCCAAACGCCGGATTTTGCGTGGATCAGGAGCCCTTGCCGGGCTTTTCGCTGAAGTACTTCTCGAACTTGCCGGTCTCGCGCTCGAAGTCGGCGCGGTCGGCCGGCGGCTCGCCCTTCACGGTGATGTTCGGCCAGACCTTGGCGTATTCGGAGTTGATCCGCAGCCACTTCCCGTCGGCGTCGTCCTCGGTGTCCGGCTTGATGGCGTCGACCGGGCATTCCGGCTCGCAGACGCCGCAGTCGATGCATTCGTCCGGATTGATCACGAGGGTGTTCTCGCCCTCGTAGAAGCAATCCACCGGGCACACCTCGACGCAGTCCATGAACTTGCAGCGGATGCAGGCGTCGGTGACGATGTAGGTCATCGGAACTTGGCGGCTTTCTGGGACGGACGTAACGCGGCCGCGTTTTCGGAGCGACGGCGCCGAATGTCAATGCGGCGCCGTGCGCGGGACCCGCAGGATTTCTCATGGCGCCCGCAGGACGACAGGCAAAATCGTCGCCAACCGGGCCATGGGTCGGGTTTTCGACGCTGCAGAACGAGGTTCGTCGAAAGATACCTTTTCTTATGGAAGAGCGTTTCACTGTGCGGTTGAGGATGCGTCCAAGAACAACGTCGGGAAGCCGACAGCAGAATGCTCTCCATGGCCCTTAAGCCCGCGCCGTCCATGGCGGCCGAAGACATCCACGCGCAATTGCGGCTTCGAATGGCCTCGTTCGAGGCCTTCGTCGCGCACGCGCCGTTCGCCGCGGCGCTGATCGACCGCAGCGGCCGGCTGGTCGCCGTCAGCCCCGAGTGGCGCGAAGAGGCGCTGACCCCCGATCTCCAGCCCGGCGAGGCCTTCGCCCGCTGCCTGATGAACCTGGAGGACGTCGAGAGCCTGGAACGCTGCCTGGCCTCGGGCGAGCCGTTCTCGCGCTACCGCGCCCAGGTCAGCGACGGCGTGCAGCGCATCTGGCGCAGCGAGTTCGCCGCCTGCCGCAGCGACGAGGGCGTGATCTTCGCGGTCATGGTCACCGCGCGCGACGTCACCGGCTACGCCCAGACGGCGCTTCGGGCCGAGCGCAACGAGCAGCGGCTGAAGCTGGCGCTGGCGCTCGACGACCTGATGGTGCGCGAGGTCGATCTGAAGACCGGCGAGGTCTATGTCTCGGGCACCTGTCCCGAGCTCGAGAAGTGGTGCCTGTTCGACCRCGATCCGCTGGAGATCGTGTACGAGGACGACCGCGAGCGCATGGCCCAGATCATGCGCGCCCGCCGCGACGGCGAGGCGGCGGTGTTCGAGTTCCGCCTCAACCGCGACGACGGGGTCGAGACCTGGGTGCGTTCGGTCGGCAAGCGGTTCCTGGGCGCCGACGGCAAGCCCGAGCGGCTGGTCAACCTGTTCAAGGACATCACCGACCGCCGCCGCCAGACCGAGGCCGTCGAGAACCTGGCCTTCCGCGACCCGCTGACGGGTCTGCCCAACCGCGCCTACTTCCAGCGCAAGTTCCAGGAGGCGGTCGACGCCTCGGAGATGGTCGGCGAGATCTTCGGCCTGATCATGATCGACGTCGATCACTTCAAGGACATCAACGACACCCTGGGCCACGACGCCGGCGACGCCCTGCTGCGGCGCCTGGCCGACGTGCTGCGCCACGCCTTCCGCTCGGGCGACACGGTGGCCCGTCTGGGCGGCGACGAGTTCGCGGTGATCCTGCGGGGCCTGCACGGCGAGGGCGACATGCTGCGGCCGATCAAGTCGCTGCAGGACCTGCTGCGCCAGCCGATCCAGCACGGGGGGCGCAGCTTCTCGGTCAGCGCCAGCATCGGCGCCGCCCTGCACGGCGATCCCGACGCCGACCCGCACCACATCTTCAAGAACGCCGATATCGCGCTCTATCGGGCCAAGGACGAGGGGCGCAACCGCTCGATCCTGTTCGACCCGTCGATGCGTTCGGCCCTGGAGCAGCGGCTGGAGCTGCTGCGCGACGTGCGCGCGGCGATCGAGGCCGACGAGTTCATCCTCTACTACCAGCCGGTGATTGACCTGGAGAGCGGCTCGGTGGCCGGGTTCGAGGCGCTGATGCGCTGGGCCCACMCCGAGCAGGGCGTGCTGACGCCCGACCGCTTCATGGCCGCCTTCGAGGACCAGGACCTCTCCCTGAAGCTGGGCGAGGTGGCCTTCGAGACGGCGCTGAAGCAGATGCGCGACTGGCTGGACGCCGGGATCGAGTTCGGCCGGGTGGCGGTCAACATCTCGGCCGCCCAGTTCCGCTCCGGTCGCCTGGCCGAGGAGGTGCAGGAGCGCCTGGCCCGCTGGGGCGTGCCGTGCGATCGCCTGACCATCGAGGTCACCGAGACGGTCTATATGGGCTGGGCCTCGGACGTGGTCAGCGACACGGTGCGCAAGCTGCACGCCGCCGGCGTGATGATCGCGCTCGACGACTTCGGCACCGGCTACGCCAGCCTGGCCAACCTGCGCCAGTTCCCGATCGACCGCCTGAAGATCGACAAGGGCTTCGTCCAGAACGCCGAGGACGCCGCCATCGTGAAGGCGGTGATCACGCTGGGCTCGTCCATGGGCATGAAGGTGGTCGCCGAAGGCGTCGAGGACCGCGAGCAACTGGACGCCCTGGCCGCCTATGGCTGCGACCAGGTGCAGGGCTATCACTTCAGCCGCCCGATGCCGCCCGAACGGGTGCCGGGCTTCGTCGACGGGTTTTCGGCGGGGTAGGCGTCAGGCCGCCGCCGGGGTCTCCAGCGGCGGTTCGGCGGGAGGCTCTCGCGGCGCTTCCGGCTGGGGCGCGGACGCGTCGGCGGGCGGCGTCTCCGGCAGCAGCGCCCAGTGCAGGCGAAGGAAGGCCATGGTCAGGTTTCCCGGGTCATGGCGATCAGCCGGGCCTGCAGGTCCTGCGGGGTCTCGCTGCCGTGGTCGCCTTCATGCAGCACGCGGGCGAACCAGTAGCCGTCGGCGGCCAGACGCACGACGCGCAGGCGCGGGTCGGAATCGGTGTCGGCGTGGCGCACCAGGCGCTCGTCGATCCAGCGGCCCCAGCGGTGGCGCAGCGCCGGGTCGGTGACCATCGAGATGGTCAGGGCCTGGCCGCTGAGCGCCTGGTCGCAGCATTCGAAGGTCGAGACCACATAGGCGCGGGTGAAGCAGCCGTGACCGCTGTCTTCGGCCATCAGCCGGTCCAGCGCCTCTTCCATCTGCTCCAGCATGAAGTCGAAGACGGCGTCGATCAGCACCTGCTTGTTGGCGAAGTGGTGGAACAGTCCGCCCTTGGTGACGCCGGCGCGTTCGGCCACCGCCTGGACGGTGATCCCGCCCAGGCCTTGCTCCTCGGCCAGGGCGACGGCGGCCTCCAGCAGGGCGCGGCGCACCTGCTCGGGCTGTTTGGGGCGATTGTAGGCGGTGACGTTCATCCGTGACCCAGGGTGCGCGAGAACAGTTGGGCGACGACCACGCCGCTGACGATCAGGCCGATGCCGATCATCGCCGGCAGGTCCAGCATCTGGCGGAAGAGAACCGCGCCGATCACCGCCGTCAGCACGATCCCGACCCCGCTCCAGATGGCGTAGGCGATCGCCAGCGGCATGTGCTTCAGCGCGATCGACAGCAGGAAGAAGGCCAGGGCGTAGAGCCCGGCCGTAGCCAGGCTGGGCAGCAGTTTCGTGAATTGCTCGGACTTCTGCAGAAAGGTGGTGCCCGCTACCTCGGCGGCGATGGCGCCGGCGAGCATGGCGTAGGCGGAAGCGGGGACGGACACGGAAGACCTCGGCTAGGGAGGTTTGTAAGATACCGTCTGGTTGGTTTGTTTTCAAGTGTGCAAGTGATCCTTCTCCCCTTGCGGGAGAAGGTGTCGACAAAGTCGACGGATGAGGGGTTTCTCAAATGAAGAACGCCGCGACAGCGGTCAGGCTGGCGCGGCGTTGAAGGTCTGTGCGACCCCTCACCCGATCTCCCTGCGGGAGGCCACCCTCTCCCGCAAGGGGAGAGGGATCATAGGCAGAGCAGTCGCCGCACCACGAACTCCAGCATCTGCGGGGTCAGCGGGCGGCGGGTGGCCTGGTTGTTCATGGCCAGGCCGCTGAGGACGTCGATCACCAGGTCGGCGTCGGTGTCGGCGGCGATGTCGCCGCGGGCGATGGCGCGTTCGACGACCTGGCGGTTGTGGGCCCGGCGGCGCTGGAAGTCTTCCTGTCCGTTCTGGAACAGCTCGGGTCGCACCCGGCTCTCGGCGATCAGGAAGCTCATGCACGGGCCGACGACGGGGTCGTTGTAGAGGTCGACCATCGCCTGGCCCAGCGCGACGAGGTCGCCGACCACGTCGCCGGTGTCGGGCAGGCTCTCGAACAGGAAGGCCTCGTTGAAGGCCTCGCCCACCGCCTGCATCGGCGTGGCCCAGCGGCGATAGAAGGTGGCGCGCGGGGCGCCGGCCTTGTCGCAGATCTTCTCCAGGGTCAGGCCCGACATGCCGTGCTGGGCCAGCACCTCCAGCGAGGCGCGCTTGAGGCGGCGCTCGACCTCGGGGTCGCGCGGCCGGCCGGGGCCACGGCGCTTGGCGGGCGGTTCGGAAAGGGTCTCGGGAGGCGGGCCGGGCTCGAAGTCCATGGGCGCACCCTAGAGCGCATTTGCGAACGATGGTCAAAAAAAGCGGCGCATCCGGGGAGGATGCGCCGCCGAGCCGCGCGGTACTGGGAAGGTTGTCCGCGCGAAGCGAGGATTGGGAGGTTTTTGTTCGTCGCGTGGCGGGCGCCGAAACCGCTCACACTTTCGGCCGCCACGCTCCTGATCAGAACTTGCCGCGGATCCCGAGCATGATCTGGCGGCCGGGCTGGTAGTAGGTGTAGGCGGCGCTGTCCCACTGGAACGGGCTGCGCTGGGCCTCCTCGGTGATGTTGATGACGTCGAGGCTGACGCGCGGCTGGGTCGGCAGCTTGTCGAACTGGTAGCTGGCCGACAGGTCCCATTGCCCGCGGGCGTCGGTGTTGATGGTGGCGACCGGGATGCCGTTCTGGCCCGGGCCCGACGAGATCTGGGCGTCGTTCCAGACGTAGGACAGGCGCACGGTGGCGCCGTGCTTCTCGTAATAGCCGGTGACGTTGTAGGTCCACGGCGAGATGCCGACGGCCTGGGCCGGCGCGCCGTTGCCGCGCGCGTTCTGCTCGACGTGGGTGGCGTTGGCGGTGAAGCCCGCGCCGTCGAGCAGGAAGTCCAGCGGCTGCACCCAGGTGACTTCCTGGCCCAGGATGGTCAGCACGCCGTCGGCGTTGACCTGCTGCTGCACGGTCACCGTCGCCGCGTCGGGGCCGCCGCGGTTGTTGATGGCCTGCTGCTGCAGGTTGGTCAGCTGGTCGAAGGGCACGCCCAGCTGGCTGAACGGGATGGTGTTGGTCCCGTTGACGGTGAAGCCGGTCAGCTCCTTGCGGAACAGGGCCACGCCGATGTAGCCGGCGCCGCCGGTGTACCACTCGCCGCCGATGTCGAAGTTGTTGGACGTGTAGGGCTGCAGGTTCGGATTGCCCTGGTTGGCCTGCTGGGCCGAGGGGTCCGAGAAGGTGGTGCCCGGCAGCATGGCGCTGGGGTTGGGACGGGTGACGGTGCGCGAGGCCGAGGCGCGGACGATCAGGTCCTCGCGCAGGTTCCAGGCCACGTTGAACGACGGCAGCAGGCCGTCGTAGTTGCTGGTGCGCGACAGGAACGACAGCACGCCGTTGACGGTTTGCGGGCCCTCGATCGTCTGGTCGGTGGAGTAGTAGCGGGCGCCGAGGTTGAAGCGCAGGTCGCGGTCCAGCACCTGGGTCGCGCCGTTGACCTCGACATAGGCGCCGGTGGTCTTTTCCCGGATCAGGCCCGAGGCTGCGCCGGTGGCGGCGGCCGCCGAGAACGGGGCGCTGTCGAGGAAGGCCTGATAGTTGCTGTCGGCGAAGAACCGGTCCTTGTCGAGGGTGATGAAGCCCAGCGGACCCTGCTTGATGTAGCTGGCGAGGTTGGCCTGCGGGATGGCCGAGCCGGCGCGGCCGTCGCAGGCCGGAACCGGGGCGGGAACCGGGCTCTGCGGCGTCACCCCGCCGCCGCCGCAGGTGAAGGCCTGCCAGCGGGCGGAGTTGTCGAGCGCGGTGATGGTGCGGCCGACGTCGTCATAGGCGACGCCGAACTTGAAGTTGGTCCCCTTGTCGTCGCCCAGGGTCAGGTCGAAGTGGGCGCCCTTGGTCTGGGTCACGCGCTTTTCGGCCTGCACGTTGACGCGGCCGCCGGCCCACACCCAGCCCAGCGACGGGTCGTTGAGGTCCTTGTTGGCCTTGATCGACGGATAGTCGCCGCCGCCGTTGGCGTAGGTGACGTTCAGGCCCGAGTTCAGCGGGGTGTTGAACAGCACCGTCGGCGCCTCGCGGAAGAAGACGCTGCGGCTCCAGTTCACCTGGCCGTCCAGCTTGATCCAGTCGTTGGGGCGCCAGGTGAAGCCGGGGTTGAGGTTCAGGACCTCGACGTCCTCCTCGTAGGGACGGTACTCGAGGAAGAACTGCGAGTTGAGGAAGGTCCCTTCGGTGACCACGCCCTCGCCGTTCACCTTCACGCCCACCGGGACCATGAAGTTGGAGTTGCGCACGACCCAGTTCATGTCGATGCGCTCGAACGAGCGGCTGCCCTTGGAATAGAGGGTGTCGAAATAGACGTTCAGCTGGTCGTTGGGACGCCACTCGGCCGACAGGACATAGGAGTCGCGGTCGCGCTCGCCCGAGCTCCAGCTGTCACGGCCAAGGCGCGGAAGCTGGGCGTCCGAAAGCTGCTGCAGGGTCGTGCCGGGGTTCAGCGAGGCCAGCAGGGCGTTGTCGATCGCCTGGCCCGGCGTCAGGCCGTTGGAGCTGACGCCCGCCGGCACGGTCGAGGCCCAGTTGAAGTTATTGCCGCCGGTCACGTTGCAGCCCGTGCAGGTCATGTTGGCGTTCGACCAGCCGACGCTCTCGAAGCCGGTGGTGGTGCTTTTGGTGCGGGCGATGGCGACGCCGCCCAAGAGGCCGAAATCGCCGATCGGGGTCTCCCAGGTCTTGGAGGCGATCAGCGAGCCGCGCGGGCTGATGTCGTCGGCCTGGTTGTTCTTGCCGGCCTGCAGCGAATAGATCAGCTGGCCGCCTCCCTTGTAGTCGAAGGGGCGGGCGCTGCGCATGTTGACCACGCCGGCGACGCCGCCCTCGACCATGCCGGCGGTCGGTGTCTTGTGCACGTCGAGCCGGGTGAAGAGCTCGGTGGGGAAGAGGTCGAGGTCGACCTCGCGGTTCTGGTTCTGGCTGTCGGTACGGCCCGACGAGGCCACCGCGATCTGCGAGCCGTTCAGCAGGATCTTGGTGAAGTTGGTGCCCAGGCCGCGGATCGTGACGTTCAGGCCCTCGCCGTTGATCTCGCGGGTCAGCTGCACGCCGGGGATGCGGTTGAGGGACTCGGCGATGTTGAGGTCGGGGAACTTGCCGATGTCCTCGGCGAAGACGGAGTCGGTGAAGGCGACGCTTTCGCGCTTGGCGTTGGTCGCGTCGGCCAGGCTCTTGCGATAGCCGGTGACGACGACTTCCTCGACGGCTTCGGGCTCGGCGGTCTGCGGCGCGGGCGCCGTCTGGGCCAGGGCGGGCAGGGCGACGAGCGCGGTGGTCAGGCAAGTGGCCCCGATCAGGACCTGGCGGATTCCGCGCGTGCGGTGGCTGGACGACATCTCTTCACTCCCCTGGCGCTTGTGGCTCTTGCGCTTTTCCTCACGACCGCCGCCGTCCGCCGTTGCGCGGCGATACGGGTGGTAGCGGTCACAGGAGTGAACGGCTACGAGGTAAGGCCTATCGTGTCAAGGTGGTCATACCTTTGCGAGCGGTTAGGTCGGACAAGGTCAAGCTTGTCTCTACGGGGCGGGCCCAGACCACGTAGCGCATCGGGCCGCTGACCTTCGCGTCCAGCGGCCAGCAGGTGGCCAGGGCCAGGCCCCGTCCCGGGGCGCGGGGATCGACGCCCGACGCGTCCCAGCGCACGACCCTGGCGCCGGTCACCTCGAAGCGCGCGACCTTGCCGTCGGCGCGCTCGACCAGGATCGGGTCGCCGGGGCGGACCCTGGCCAGGACGGCGAAGTGGGTGTCGCGATGGGCGGCGTAGACGGCGGTTCCCCGGTCGCCGGCCTTGGGCGTGCCGGCCACGTGGCCGGGACCGAAGGCCAGGGCCTGGCCGCTGGCGCCGTCCAGGGCGATGACCCGCTCGCCCTGGCGCGGAAAGACGATGCGCGCCGTCGGCCAGGTGTCGGCCCAGCTCCAGGGCCGCACCGGCGCGCCGCCCTGGCGGAGGCTCTGATCGAAGGCCCGCTCCAGCAGCACCTGGGCCAGGGCCGCCTTGGCGTGGATCCAAAGGCCCTGGCCGCAGAGCACAAGGCCCAGGCTCCCGGCCGCCAGGGCCGGAAGCAGGAAGGGGAGCCGCCGACGGGCGGCTCCCACGATCATCGCCAGCCGGCTCACGCCGCGGTCCTTCGCCGGCCCAGGGCCCAGCCGCCGGCCCCCAGGACCAGGGCGAGGGCCATCAGGCCAAGGCCCGCCAGGATCAGCATCGGCGCGTCGGTGGCCGTCTGCGGCAGGTCCAGCTGCGCGATCTGCTGCTCGGGATCGGCCGGGGCGTCGCCGGTTCCGGTCGAGGCCTTGCGGTTGAACAGGGCGTCGAAGTCCCAGCCGGCCGGCAGGTTCAGCGGCAGGTCGCTGCGCAGCAGCGGGGCGCTGGCCGGGCGGGCGGGGGTCTTGTCGACCGCCACCAGGCTGGTCTGGCTGGTCACCAGGCCATGGTCGAGGCCCAGTTTCAGCACCCGCGCGTCGGCCTCGTCCTCGGTGATCTGCGCCAGGGTGCGGGCGACCTCGGCGTCGGTGATCTTGCGCCGGGCCCACAGCTTGGAGATCCCCTTGCCGGCTTCGGCGTCGCGCAGGCGCAGGCGGGTCTCCCAGGGGCGGCCGTCGATGAACCCGCCGATCGTCACCACGCCGTCCAGGTCGTCGACGCGCGCGGCCAGGGTGACCGGCTCGCCGCGATAGAGGTCGGGCAGCACGGCGGGGGCGGCGTCCGAACCCGCGCCCTCGAAGCGGGCGACGAGATTGGTGGCCACCGGGCTTTCCAGCTTGTCGAACAGGGTGCGCATGGCCGTCTCGACCTCGTCGGTCGATCCGATGTGGGTGAAGGTCCCGCGGCCCAGTTCGGCGGCGCGGCCCATCAGGTAGGTGTTGGGGGCCGAGCCGATGCCGACCATGAACACCTTGGAGCGGCCGCGACCGGCGGTGATGGCGTCGAACAGCCCCTGTTCGTCGCTGATCGCGCCGTCGGTCATGAACACCACCTGGCGCACGCGGCTGTCGGCGCGCCCGTTCTCGTCGCGCAGAGCGGCGGCCATGGCCGGGACCATCTCGGTGCCGCCGGTGGCTTCCAGGCCCGAGACGAACTTGCGGGCCTTGGCCAGGTTAGCCGTGTCGGCGGCGACCGCCCCCTCGAACAGCACGGTCAGGGTGTCGTCGAAGCGCACGACGTTGAAGCGGTCGGCGGGCTTGAGGTTGGAAAGGCCGTACAGCAGGCTGGCCTTGGCTTGGCGCATCGACTCCCCGCCCATCGAGCCGGAATTGTCGATGACGAAGATGATGTCGCGGGCCGACGGCGGCGCGGCGCGGGCGGCGATCGGCGGGGTGACCTGGGCCAGCACGTAGTGGGCGCCGGCGACCTTCTCGCGGAACAGGGCGACGCCGGGCGCGGCCATCGGCACGGGCTTCCAGGTCAGGACGAAGTCACGGTCGGCCGGAACCTGGCCCCTGGCCAGGGTGATGACCTTGCCGCCCTTCTCGTCGCGGACGTCGACGGCGTGGCTGGCGCTGGTCACCGCGCCCAGCGGGAAGCCGGCGCGCAGGCGCACGGTCACGGTGACGGGGTTGATCGCGCTGGCGACCTTGGGGTCGACGATCGTGGCGCGGCTTTCGGGGCTCGGCGCCGTTCCGGGCGAGGCGTAGCGCGGGGCGACGACCAGCGGCAGGCGCAGCGAATATTCGCCGGCCGAGACGGCGACGGGGGCCTGGTACTCGATCTGCACCAGCACCGTCTCGCCGGGCGCGACGTTGGCCACGGCGTTGGTGAACATGTTGGGGCGGTTCTGCTCGACCAGTGCCGCCTTCTTTCCCTGCGCCTTGGCGGCGTCGTAGATGGCCTGGGCCTCGGCGCGCTTCTTGATCTCGCCGACGATGACCTTCTTGCCGACCACCATCTTCAGGGTGTCGACCGCGCCGTCCTGCGGCAGCGGATAGACATAGACGGCCTCGACCCAGTGGCCGGTGTCGTTGCGGAAGGCCTGGGTGACGCGGCCGCGCACGGTCAGGCCGCTGACCGTCATGTCGATGTCGGTTCCCAGGCGCACGGCCTCGACCACCTGGTCGCCGCCCTTGGCGCGCATGATCAGGCCGCCCGCCGCCGGCTCGGCGCTTTCGGCGGCGCGGCCGGTTCCGGCCAGCGCCACGAGCAGCAGCAGCCCCAGGGCGAAGGCTTCGCAGAGGATGGCGAACCAGCGGTGGGGGCGGGCGCCGGAGGCGACGCGGGGCTTGGGCGCGCCGACGTCTTGAGCGGACATGGAAGGATCTCCTTGGGGCTCGAAAGCAGGTGATCTTCCTTGTGGTCACAGGCCGGCGCCGTCGCGAGCGGCGGGATTTGCATTCTTCGTGAGGGATCCGTGCAGCTTGTCCGCAGGCAGGCTTGCCGCGCCCGGTTCGGCGCCGCAGTGTGCGGAAATGTGCGGATTCGTGAGGCCTTCCCGATGACCCTGGCGCCGGAAGCCGAGCTGCCCGACGAACAGAGCCTGGCCATCGCCGCCAGCGTGCGCGAGGCCCTGGCGCGTCGCCGGATGTCGCGCCAGCAACTGGCCGACCGGGCCCGTATCAGCATCTCGACCCTGGAAAAGGCCCTCAGCGGCCGCCGGCCGTTCACCCTGGCCACCACCATCCGGCTGGAGGAGGCGCTGGAGCAGCCGCTGCGCCCGCCCGCCCGGCAGGCGCCGGCCGCCGTCGCGGGCCTGGCGCCCGAGGCGCTGGGCGCCTATTCGCGGCCGGCCGTGACCTGGCTGGAGGGCGAGTATCTGACCCTGCGGCCGTCGTTCGAGGATCCGGCCGCCGTCTACGCCTATCGCACCGAGATCGTCTGGGACGAGAGCGCCTCAAGCCTCGTCTTCCGCGAGGCCGCACGGCAGGACGCCGAGTTCACCCAGCGGGGTGCGGTGTCGCTGTCGAACCAGTCGGGCCACACCTACCTGATCACCAACGAGCAGGGGCAGTTTCGGCTGATCATCCTGGGCCGGCCGGCGATCGGCGGCGAGATGTACGGCATGCTGACCACCCTGCAGGTGGGGCAGGGCAGCCACCTGACGCCCGCGGCCGCGCCCATCGCCTTCGTACCGCTGCGCCGGGTGGCCGAGCCCGCCTTCGGCCGCGTCGGGCCGGAGGCGGCCGCCTATGGCGACTACCGCGCGGCCCTGGCCCGGGTCACCGACAAGGGCTTCGCGCGGTTCTTCGCGGGGTAGGGGGCGGACGCTCCCCACGCGCTCGTCATCCCGGAAAGCCCGCAGGGCTTATCCGGGACCCAGGGCGGATCAAGTTCCGGAAGTTCGACCGTTTTTGCACCGCGCATCCCCGCGAAGGCGGGGATCCAAGCTGCATTTCAGGAAAATGCGAGGTCGCGGGGATCCGCAGGCGCGGCTTGGGTCCCCGCCTTCGCGGGGAGGGACGGATTTTTGGGGGGCGTTGGGGGGGGGGGCTAAGCCGCCTGCGCCCGCGCCACCCGATCCGCGACGAACGTCATGTGATCCGGCATGCTGTCGGCCGAGCGGGCGATGACCGCGCGGATCTCGTTCATGCGGGCGCGCAGCAGATCCTCGCTCATGACGTCGGCCATCGGGTCCCAGCCCTTGGGCGTGAGCCCCTGGCCGACCATGACGGCGAACCACGAGGTGTCGTTGAACAGCTCTTCGTTCTCGCGGAAGATCCGGCCGTGGCTCTCGAAGACGGCGATCTTGTCGGCCAGGTAGTCGGGGATCGGCATCTCGCGCAGATAGTCCCAGTAGGGCGTGTCCGAGCGTTGCGTGGCCTTGTAGTGCAGGATCAGAAAGTCGCGGATCTTCTCGTATTCGAAGGTCATCACCCGGTTGTAGCGGTCGATGTCGGGCTGCTGGAAACGCCGGTCGGGGAACATGGCCAGCAGGCGCGAGATCCCCACCTGGATCAGGTGGATGCTCTGGCTTTCCAGGGGCTCCATGAAGCCCGCCGACAGGCCGATGGCCACGACGTTCCGGTTCCAGCTCTTCTTGCGGCGGCCGGCCTTGAAGCGCAGCAGGTTGGGATCGGCCAGGGCTTCGCCGTCGAGATTGGCCAGCAGGTAGGCCGTGGCCTCGTCCTCGCTGATGTGCTCGCTGGAGAAGGCGTAGCCGTTGCCGATGCGATGCTGCAGCGGGATGCGCCATTGCCAGCCGGCGGGACGGGCGGTGGCGCGGGTGACCGGATCGGTCGAGCCGCCCGAGGCGCAAGGCACGGCCACGGCGCGGTCGTTGAGCAGCCAGTGCGACCAGTCCTCGAAGCCGCTTTTCATCGCGCCCTCGATCAGGAGGCCGCGGAAGCCCGAGCAGTCGATGAAGAGGTCGCCCTCGACGACCGTCCCGTTCTCCAGGGTCACCGACTGCACGAAGCCGTCGGTTCCACGCAAGGTCACGTCGACGATCCTGCCCTCGATGCGGCGCACGCTGCGGGCTTCGGCGTAGTCGCGCAGGAAGCGGGCGTAGAGGCCGGCGTCGAAGTGGAAGGCGTAGGCGATGTCGCCCAGCGGCGAGTTCTTCTGGCCCGTGGGGCGCTGGAACTTCGCCTGCGCGGCGGCCAGCGACTGCAGGGAGTATTCCGGAAGATCGGCCGCCTCGCCCATGGCCTGGTAGCGCAGCCAGTAGGCGTGGAACGACACCCCTTCCATGTCGACGCCGTAGGGGCCGAACGGGTGGTGGTAGGTGTGGCCGATCTGCTTCCAGTCGCGGAACTCGATGGCCAGCTTGTAGGTGGCCTTGGTGCGGCGCAGGAAGTCGTCCTCGTCCAGGCCCAGCATGCGGTTGAACATGTTGATCTGGGGGATGGTCGACTCGCCGACGCCGACCGTGCCGATAGCCTCGCTCTCGATCACCGTCACCTTGGTGACGCCGTCCTTGAGGAAGCGGCCGAGGGCGGCGGCGGTCATCCAGCCGGCGGTGCCGCCGCCGACGATGACGACATGGCGGATGCGGTCGTTGGTCACGCGGCGACTCCTTGCTGGGCGCCGCAGTAGCGGGCGACGAATTCGGCGTGGCTGGGCATGGCCTCGGCGGTGCGGCCGATCAGGCCCGACAGGTGGGAAAGGCGCTGACGCACCTGGTCGTCCGGCAGGCTGTCGACCAGCGGATCCCATTCCTCCGGAACGATCCCCTGGCCCAGCAGCACGGCCAGCCAGTTGGGTTCGTGGAAGAGGTCGTACTCGGACGGGAACCAGCGGCCGCGATGAGCGAACAGCTCCATGCGCCGGGCCAGGCTGTCGGGCACGGTCATGGTCGACAGGTAGCGCCAGTAGTCGGTGTCGTCGCGGCGGGTGGCGTGGAAGTGCAGGATCACGAAGTCGCGGATGCGGTCGACCTGCTCGGCGGTCAGGCGGTTGTATTCGTCGATCTCCAGTGGATCGACGCCGCCGCCCGGGAACAGGGCCAGCAGCTTGGTGATGCCGGCCTGGATCATGTGGATGCTGGTGCTTTCCAGCGGTTCGATGAAGCCGGCCGACAGGCCGATGGAGCAGACGTTCTTCTCCCAGGCGCGTTCGCGGCGGCCGGGCGTGAAGCGCAGGAAGTTCGGCTCGTCGGTCGGGGCGCCGTCGAGGTTGGCCAGCAGGGTGTCCAGCGCGCGCTCGTCGTCGACGTGATGGCTGGAATAGACGTAGCCGTTGCCGATGCGGTGCTGCAGCGGGATGCGCCACTGCCAGCCGCCTTCGCGGGCGGTGGCGCGGGTGAACGGGGTGAGGCCGTCGCCGCCCAGTTCACAGCCGATGGCCACGGCGCGGTTGTTGGGCAGCCAGCGGCTCCAGTCCTGGTAGGGGACCTTGAGGGCCTGGCCGATGACGAGGCCCCGAAAGCCCGTGCAGTCGACGAAGAAGTCGCCCTCGACGCGGCGGCCGTCCTCCAGCACCACGGCCTCGACGAAGCCGGTCTCGGCGTTCTGGGCGACCTGGCCGATGCGGCCCTCGATGCGGACGACGCCGCGCTGCTCGGAAAAGCCGCGCAGGAAGCGGGCGTAGAGGCCGGCGTCGAAGTGATAGGCGTAGCGCAGGCTCGACATCACCTTGGACGGGTCGGGGTCGGGCAGGGCGAAGCGCCAGCGGCGGGCGGCGGCCTCGGTGAGATTGTAGTCGCCGATCGGACCGGCCGAGGCGGCGAACTTGCGCCACACCTGGTGGAACTTGATCCCCTCCAGGTCGAGGCCGAAGGTCCCGAACGGGTGGTGGTACATCTCGCCGATCGCGCCCCAGTCGACGAACTCGATGCCCAGCTTGAAGCTGGCCTTGGTGGCGCGCATGAACTCGCGCTCGTCCAGGCCGAGCATGGTGTTGAAGGTCAGGATCGGCGGGATGGTGGCCTCGCCGACGCCGACCGTGCCGATGGCCTCGGATTCGACGAGGGTGATCTTCAGGCCCTGGGCGCTGAGCGTCTTGGCGAGCGCCGCCGCCGTCATCCAGCCGGCCGTGCCGCCGCCCACGACGACGACGGACCTTACGCGTTGGTCTGACATGATACGCTTTCCCGCCCCAGAAGATCTTATGCCCGCACGGCTTTGAGCGCCGTTTCAAGCGGGTTGTAAATTGACTGCGCTGTCCGTCTTTGTCACGTTTTCCGCGGGCGAAAAATCGTCCGGGCGTCTTTATATTTCGAAAAAACGTTCAAAAACAAAGTGATGAATGGCGCATCGGCTGGCGTTACGGGGTTATTTCAACGCCCTTGACGTGGTCGACCTTTGCCATATCATCAGACCAATAATGGTCTCGACATATGACCAATGGTAGCGCTACCGCGTTACCGGGACTGGGGAGGAATAACAGAATGAGCTCCGTCAACGGAGCGTCCGCGACGCGTGGGCGCCAGACTCTCGGCGACAACCTGAAATTCGGCCTGAAGTGCGGGGCGTCGGCCCTGGCGATCAGCCTGGTGTTCGGGGCGTCGGCCCTGGCCCAGACCGCCGCGGCCAGCGGCAAGACCACCGAGGACACGGTCGACGAGGTGGTCGTCACCAGCATCCGCCAGAGCCTCAAGAGCAGCCAGCAGCTGAAGCAGTCGTCCGAGATCATCGGCGACTCGATCACCGCCGAGGACATCGGGGCCCTGCCGGACCGCTCGGTGACCGAAGCCCTGCAGCGCGTGCCCGGCGTGTCGATCAACCGCTTCGCCGCCGGCGTCGACCCCGATCACTTCTCGACCGAAGGCTCGGGCGTGGTGGTCCGCGGCCTGAACTTCGTGCGTTCGGAACTGAACGGCCGGGACACCTTCACCGCCAACAACGGCCGCATCCTCAGCTTCGCCGACGTTCCGTCCGAGCTGATGGGCGGCGTCGACGTGTTCAAGAGCCCCTCGGCCGACATGATCGAGGGCGGCATCTCGGGCACGGTGAACCTGCGCACCCGTCTGCCGTTCGACAGCAACAAGCGCATCCTGTCGATGTCGGCCGAAGCCAGCTACGGCGACATGGTCAAGGAATGGAAGCCGACCTACTCGTTCCTCTACAGCGATCGCTTCGACACCAATTTCGGCGAGGTCGGCGTCCTGGCCAGCTTCGTCAACTCGCAACTGGCCAGCCGCAGCGACGCCATCCAGGTGTCGAACTTCGGCTGCCGCACCAACCTGGGCGTCTCAAGCGCCGACTGCGGCAATGGCTCGAAGGGCGTGTGGTTCCCGCGCGGCGCGGCGTTCCGCTCGACCACAAATGACCGTGAACGCCAGGGCCAGGCCGGGGCGATCCAGTGGAAGAGCACTGACGGCACGATGCAGGCCTCGCTGCAGTACCTGCGCTCCAAGTCGACCGTGAAGTGGACCGAGCACGCGGTCGAGATCGCCACCGACAACGTGGCCGGCAACGGCGACTCGCGCCCGGCCGACGGCACCACCTTCTCGTTCGACGAGGACGGCGTGTTCACCAACGGCGTCATCACCGGCGCCACCGGCTGGCGCGCCGACCAGAACGGTTCGGACCCCCGCACGCCGATCAACGGCCTGCAGTCCAACAATGTCCGCCGCGACGAGAACACGACCAACATCACCACCGACTACGGCTTCAATTTCAAGTGGACGCCGAACGACCACTGGGGCGTGCTGTTCGACGTGCAGCACGTGGACTCGACCGTCGATGCGATCAGCATGGGCATGTGGGGTTCGACGTTCCAGAACGCCGCGATCACCCTCAACGGCAGCGACCTGCCGGACGTGAAGTTCACCGCGCCGTCGAGCGGCACGACGGTGTCGAACTGCACGCCGTTCAACAACAACTGCCCGTCCTACGCCCGCGGGTCCCACGCCAGCCTCAGCGACCCGTACAACAACTTCTGGCGCTCGGCGATGGACCACATCGAGCAGTCGGAAGGCACCGAGGACGCGGTCAAGATCGACGTCGAGTACAAGTTCGGGGGCGACAGCTGGCTGGACTCGATCAAGGGCGGCGCCCGCTGGTCGGAGCGCGACCAGACCACCCGCTTCTCGGCCTACAACTGGGGCGTGGTCAGCGAGATCTGGGGCAGCGGCGGCCCGGTGTGGATGGACGATCCCATCAACGGCAACCCCACGACCGCCGGCGGCGCCAACAGCACCCGCTTCGTCGAGGCCTACGCCTTCGACAACTTCCTGCGCGGCAAGACCGGCGTGCCGACGGGCTCGGACCCGCGCCTGTTCTTCTCGCAGAACCTGGTCGACAACTACGGCTCGGTCTCGCAGTTCCTGCTGTCGGTCGGCGATGAGTGGCGTGACCGCCTGGCCGGCGGCTGCCCGCAGAACTGGGTGCCGCTGGCGCAGCGTTGCGGCGTCACCGCCGGCACGCCGTTCCGCCCGCAGGAGATCAACCCGGTCAACGAAGTGACCAAGGCCGCCTACCTGATGGCCCGCTTCAAGGGCGAGGCCGGCGACTACAAGATCAGCGGCAATGTCGGCCTGCGCTACACCAAGACCGACCGCGAGGCGACCGGCTACCTGGCGTTCCCGATCTCGACCAGCCTGGCCACCGACGCCGACTGCGCCCTGGCCTTCACCAACTGGCAGGCCCTGCCCGAGCCGAAGCAGCCGTTCAGCCCCTCGTCGTTCTGTTCGCTGACGCCGCAGGTGCGGGCCGCGGCCCGGGCCTGGGCCAACGGCGCCCTGACCCCGAGCACGGCCAAGGCCTCGTTCGACTACTGGCTGCCCAGCCTGAACCTGAAGGTCATGGCGCCGCACGGCCTGCAGTATCGCCTGGGCCTGTCCAAGACGATCACGCCGCCCGACATCGGCCTGACCCGCAACTACTACAACCTGGCCCTCAACACGAACTTCGACGGCATCACCAATGGCCAGCCGTCGGGCAACGTCACCGTCGGCAATCCCTTCCTCAAGCCGACCCAGTCGACCAATGTCGACGTGTCGGTGGAGTGGTACTTCGACCAGGTCGGCTCGCTGACCTTTGCGGGCTTCTGGAAGGAGCTCAGCGACGTGGCGACCAACACCACGGCGCGCGTGCCCTTCACCAACAACGGGGCGACGTTCGACGTGCTGGTGACCACGCCGGGCAACTCCGACAAGAAGGCGACGGTCAAGGGCTTCGAGATCGGCTATCAGCAGTTCTACGACTTCCTGCCCAAGCCGCTGGACGGGTTCGGCATCAACGCCAACTACAGCTACATCGAAAGCAGCGGCGTGCCGCAGAGCACGCTGTCGGCGACCGACCCCGACGTGGCCGCCGGTCGCGTGACCACGGTCGACACCAGCAAGCTGCCGCTGCAGGGCCTGTCCAAGCACAACGTCAACTTCGCGGCGATCTACGAGAAGGGGCCGGTGTCGGCGCGCTTGGCCTACAACTGGCGCTCGGACTTCCTGCTCACCGTCCGCGACGTGATCGTGCCCTACGCCCCGATCATGAACGAGGCGACCGGCCAGCTGGACGGCTCGTTCTTCTACACCGTCAACCCGAAGATGAAGGTCGGGGTGCAGGCGGTGAACCTGCTGAACGAGACCACCCGCACGACCCAGGTGCTGAACAACAACCTGCTGAAGACCGGCAGGTCGTGGTTCATGAACGACCGGCGCTACACCTTCGTGCTCCGCGCCAGCTTCTAGTGACGCGTACCCGGGCGCGCGGCCATCGCTCTTCGCCGCGCGCCCGTTTCTCCTGCCGACTTTCATCCGCGCATCGTTGCTTCAGCGGTGCGCGGTTTCTTTGAGTGAGCCCCCGCATGATCGATCGTCGTCAGGCCCTGTTCGGCGCCGCGGCCGCCGCCCTTGCTTCCCCAGCCCTGGCCGAGAGCAAGGTCCCGCCGCTGAAGCATCTGGCCGCCCAGAAGGGGCTGGTGTTCGGCAGCGCGGTCGGCGCGGGCCCGCCGGGATCGCTGACCGGCTCGTTCGAGGACGCCCGCTACCGCGCCATCCTGGCCGACGAGTGCGGGGTGCTGGTCCCCGAGAACGAACTGAAGTGGTACGTGCTGCGGCCGGCCGAAAAGACCTTCGCCTTCGCGCGCGCCGACCGCATCGCCGCTTTCGCCGCCGAGCATGGCGCGGGGCTGCGCGGCCACACCCTGCTGTGGCACCATCCGCAGTGGTTCCCGGCCTGGCTGAAGGACTACGACTTCGGCCCCAAGCCCGCCGCCAGGGTCGAGGCCATGCTGGCCGAGCATATCGACAAGGTGTGCGCCCACTATCCGCAGATCTATTCCTGGGACGTGGTCAACGAGACCGTCGATCCCGCCGACGGGACCTTGCGCCGCACGGTCTTCTCCGACGCCATGGGCGGGGTCGAGCCGGTGCTGGACGCCTCGTTCCACCTGGCCCGCAAGGCCGCGCCGAAGGCCCGCCTCGTCTACAACGACTACATGAGCTGGGAGGTCGGCAACGAGAAGCACCGCCATGGCGTGCTCAAGCTGCTGGAGGGCTTCCGCAAGCGCGACGTCCCCGTCGACGCGCTGGGGATCCAGAGCCATATCGGGGCCGAGAACGCCGACAGCTTCACCGGCTTTGGCCGGCCGCAGGAAAAGGCATGGCGGGCCTTCGTCGATGAGGCCGTCGGCATGGGCTATGACTTGGCGCTCACCGAGTTCGACGTCCACGACAAGGGCCTGCCAGCCGACTTCGCGCAGCGCGACGCGGCCGTGGCGGCCTACGGCAAGGCCTATCTCGACCTGATGCTGAGCTATCGCCAGACCAAGGAGCTTCTGGCCTGGGGGATGGTCGACAAGTACTCGTGGCTGCAGAACCAGTGGCTGCGCCAGGACAAGGCCCCCAAGCGGCCGACGCTGTATGACGACGCCTATGCGCCCAAGCCCCTGCGCCAGGCGGTGGCCCAGGCCCTGCGCGACGCGCCGGCGCGCTGAGGGGAGGGCGGTCGTGATGCTGCGTCTCGCTCTGGCGCCCGCCCTGACCTTGGCGCTGCTCGCCGGCGCCGCCGTGGCCGCGCCCCTGGCCCCCGGCACGGCCGCCTTCGACGACTTCACCTACAGCGGCCGGGACCCGACCGACGCGCCGCTCGCGCCCGGCGCCTACGCCAACCCCATACTCAAGGGCTTCTATCCCGACCCCAGCGTCACGCGGGTGGGGCAGGACTATTACCTGGTCAATTCGACCTTCGCCTGGTTCCCGGGCATCCCGGTGTTCCACAGCAGGGACCTGGTGAACTGGACCCAGATCGGCAACGCCATCGACCGCCCGGGGCAGCTGGACTTCAAGCGGCTGGCGATGTCGCGGGCGGTGTTCGCGCCGGCGATCACCGAGCACGCCGGCGTGTTCTACATCCTCAACACCTGCGTCGACTGCGGCGGTAATTTCCTGGTCACGGCCAGGGATCCCAAGGGGCCGTGGTCGGACCCGGTGTGGCTGCCGCAGATCGACGGCATCGACACCTCGCTGTTCTTCGACGACGACGGGCGGGCGTGGATCGTCAACAACGGCCCGCCGCAAGGGCCGTCGCGTTATGACGGTCACCGGGCGATCTGGATCCAGGAGTACGACCCCAAGGCCGGCAAGATGGTCGGGCCGCGCTCGGTGCTGGTCGACGGGGGCGTGGATCCCTCCACCAAGCCGATCTGGATCGAGGGGCCGCACATCCTCAAGGTCGACGGCCGCTACTATCTGACCGCCGCCGAGGGCGGCACGGCCGAGGGCCACTCGCAGGTGGTGCTGCGGGCCGACAAGGCGACCGGGCCGTACACGCCCTATGCCGGCAATCCGATCCTGACCCAGCGCGACCTGCCGCGCGACCGCGCCCATCCGATCACCTCGGCGGGCCATGCCGACCTCGTGCAGACACAAGGCGGCGACTGGTGGGCGACCTTCCTGGCGGTGCGGCCCTATGGCGACGACACCTACAACACCGGCCGCGAGACCTTCCTGCTGCCGGTGACGTGGAAGGACGGCTGGCCGGTGATCCTGCCGCCGAAGACGGCGATCCCTTATGCCGCGCCGCGGCCCAGGCTGCCGGCCGGAACCGCGCCGAAGATCCCGACCACCGGCGCCTTCACCGTCCGCGAGACCTTCGACGGCAAGGCCTTGGGGCTCGACTGGATGACCATGCGCATCCCGGCCGGGCGCTGGTGGGACCTGAAGGACGGGGCGCTGGTGCTGCGGGCGCGGACCGATCGCCTGGGCGGGTTCGAGCAGCCGTCGATCTGGGCGCGCCGGCAGCAGCACCTCAACGCGACCGCCGAGACGACGGTGCGGTTCACCCCGAAGGCGGCCGGCGACCGGGCCGGGATCGTGGCGCTGCAGAACGACGCCTTCTTCTACGCCCTGACCGTGGCCGGGGGCGCGGACGGTCGGCCCGAGGTGCGGCTGGAGAAGCGGGCCGGCGAGAAGGATCCGGTCGACGGCGCGATCGTGGCCCGGGCGCCGCTACCGATCGCCGGGGGCGAGCCGGTACGCCTGAAGATCACCGCCCGGGGCGGCCTCTACGACTTCGCCTACGCGACCGGCGACGGAGCCTGGCGGAACCTGGCCGGCGACCAGGACGGGACGATCCTGTCGACCAAGGTCGCCGGCGGCTTCGTCGGAACGATGCTGGGCCTCTATGCCCGGGCGGACGGGAAGTGAGACGCCGCGACCTGCTGGCGGCGACGGCCGCGATCCTGGCGAGCGGCGGGACGGCCGCCGCCGGTGTCGCGGTCCTGACCGGCGAGCAGGCTCATGCGGCGATGCGGCGGCGACTGGGGATCGGGGCGCTGCGGCCCGGCGTCGACGGCATGAACCCCGGCGCCGCCAATCCCGTGAACTACGACGAGGCGCGGGCCGGGCCGTTCAGCCTGCTGCCCGATCCCCTGGCCTCGCCGGACGGAACGCCGGTACGCGACGCCAAGACCTGGTGGGACGTCCGGCGACCGCAGATCCTCGAGGCCTTCGCGCGTGAGATCCATGGCCGGGTTCCGCGCGGCCTGCCCGCACCCGCCTGGCGGACGGTGAAGGATGAGCGGGTGAGCCGGGGCGGGCGTACGGTGGTCGAGCGGCGCCTGGCCGGCGACGTCACGCGCCATGACCGGAGCCTGGCCATCGACCTGCTGGTCGGCGCGCCGGAGGGGGCGGCGAAAGCTCCCGTGGTGATCGAACTGGGCTTTCCCGACGGGCCGCCCTGGCTGAGGGGGCGCACGCCGCCGCCCGGTCCCGACTGGCGCGACGCCGTGATCGCGCGTGGCTGGGGCTACGCGATCTACGCCCCGACCAGCGTGCAGCCCGACGATCCGGGCAAGCTGCAGGACGGGATCATCGGCCTGGCCAACCGGGGGCGGCCGCGCGATCCGGAGGACTGGGGCGCTCTGCGGGCCTGGGCCTGGGGCGTCTCGCGGGTGCTGGACCTGCTGGAGACCGATCCTGCGGCCGACGCGCGGCGCGTGGCGGTGGCGGGGATGTCGCGCTACGGCAAGGCCGCTCTGCTGGCCATGGCCTACGAGCCGCGCCTGGCGGCCGGCTACATCGCCTCGTCCGGCGAGGGCGGGACCAAGCTGCATCGCCGCCGGCGTGGCGAGCAGGTCGAGAACCTGGCGGCCGTGGGCGAGCACCACTGGATGGCGGGGAACTTCCTGCGCTACGCCGGGCCGCTGACCGCCGACGACCTGCCGGTGGACGCCCACAGCCTGATCGCCCTGGCCGCGCCCCGGCCGCTGTTCATCGGAACCGGCGCCGACGCGACCGACGGCTGGGTCGATGCGCGCGGCATGTTCATGGCCGCGGCCGCCGCGAGCCCGGTCTATCGGCTGCTGGGCGCGGATGGGCTGGACCGCACGGTGTTCCCGCCGCCCCTGACCCTGACGGCCGGCGATGATCTTGTTTTCCGGCAGCATGCCGAGGGCCACACGCCTGGGCCTAACTGGCCGTATTTCCTGGAGTTTGCGGCGCGCGCCTTCAGGCGAGCGGCGTAAAGCGCGCGAGAACCGGCCAAAGTTGAACGGCGGCGGCGAGGCCCAGCGAGCCGATCACCACCCACCCGACGAAGAGCGCGAACATCGGATGGCGCTGCCACCAATGCGCTCCGCTCAATGAGCCGCCAGTAGCCCTGGCCATGACGTTTCCTTCCCGACGAGCGAAGAACGGTCCAAGTAGAAAATGGCCGTTCTTCTTCTGGCTGAACACGAGCCCTCGGTTTTTAGTGTGCTCTCGTCCAGCCGAATGTCTATTCTGACATTTCGTCGCATAGATAACACGAGTCGCTCAAACATGCGCACCGCTCTCATCGCCCTGGGGTTGTCCGTCGCTCTGGCCGGTCCGGTCCTGGCCCAGACCCCGCCGACCCCGGCGCCGGCCCCCGACGTCACCGCCAACCCGGCCGCCGAGAACCTGGCCAAGTCGACCGCCTGGCTGGCCGCCAACGCCAAGCAGCCGGGCGTGATCACCCTGCCGTCGGGCCTGCAGTACAAGGTCGTGACCGCCGGCGCGAAGGACGCGCCCTCGCCCAAGGAAGGCGAGATCATCAAGGTTCACTACGAGGGCAAGCTGGTCGACGGCACGGTGTTCGACAGCTCGTTCGCGCGCGGCAAGCCGCTGATCGCGCCGCTGGGCGGCCTGGTGCCGGCCTGGATGGAGGCCCTGCCGAAGATGAAGGTGGGCGACGAATGGACGCTGTTCGTCCCGCCGTCGCTCGGCTACGGCGACCGCACCGCCGGCGAGATCCCGCCCAACAGCGTGATGATCTTCCGGGTCAAGCTGATCGACATGATGACGCTGGACTGAGGACCCGCGCCGGCGCGGGCCCCCTCAGTCGCTCCGCGACAGCTCCCCC
>NZ_JBFTJR010000051.1:0-36384 GCF_056395525.1 Caulobacter sp. 10L414 | reverse complement strand
CCGATTTTCCCCGCGAAGGCGGGGATCCAAGCTGACGTTCAGGCTTGGGCGCGGCCGTGGACTATCGGCGACCTCGGCTTGGGTCCCCGCCTTCGCGGGGATGCTCGGTGAAAAATCGGGGCAAGCGATTGAATGTCGATCCGCCCTAGGCCTCGGCTTCCCACGCCGCCAGCGCGCCCAGCGGACGCAGGCGGGCGAACAATCGCTTGATGTTGGCGTGGTTGGCTTCGCCCATGGCAACTAGGCGCGACAGGGTCTGTGGCGGGGCGATGGCGACCCAGCCGTCGTCGCGGCGCAGGCAGAAGCCCTGGCCTTCCAGGCCGTTGAGATGGCGGCGCACGGTCTCGGGCGGCACCCGCAGCGAGCGCGCCAGGGCCGCCGTCCGCGTCGCGCGGCCGATGCGGGCCGGATCGGCCGCCCAGTCCGGCAGGGCCTCGCCCGGCAGCACCTCGATGTTGCTCACCACCAATTCCAGCAGCACCCGGCTGGCGATCAGGGCGCCGGTCAGCAGGATCAGGTCGTGGCAGGTGCGCAGGACATACTCCGACAGCGCCCAGTTCACCGCCCGCAGCGGCGGCTCCTGCACGGGCGCGGGCGGCGCGGCCAGGTCGTCGGGCAGGGCGCCGATGGCCTTCAGGTCGTGGTGGAAGCGGCGGGCGCGCTGGTAGCGGCCCAGCATCTGATCGCGATAGGCCTCGGTGGTCACCGCGCCGTTGGGCACGACCACGCCTTGCGGGCCGACCACGCACAGGCCCTGGCGGGCCAGCCGCAGCACCCGCCGGCGCACGGTCTCGAACGGCAGCACCAGCGACTGGGCGATGGCGTTGACGCTGACCGGCCGGCGCAGCTCGTCCGGCGCCGACTGGTCCGCCCCGCCATAGACGGCCAGCAGGGCCGGATCGCGCATCACCGTGGCCATGTTGGCGTCGAGGGCGGCGGTCAGGATCCAGGCGTCGAGCAGGTCGTGCTCGCCGCGGGTGATCTCGATGGTGTCGCGCACGTAGGCCAGCGAGGCGCGGACTTCCTCGGCGAGGCGGCGCGCCAGCGCGGGTGCGGTGGGAGTGGATGTCGCCGGCTGGTCAAGCATCGGTGGAACAGAGCAAGCGTCCGGATCGGGCGCAAGGGCGACCGTCGCTCAGAATGAGTAGCGAGACGAGTATTTTTATCCCGTGACCCCCGCTTACAGTCCGCGCCGTCCGATTGCGGGCGTTCTCGGGGGAGGGCGACGCCGCGACCGTGAGTGATCCGGCTGGGGGGGCCGGAAGACGAACGGGGGGAGCGGGAAGCGTGCGGGGGCGCGCCTCCCGCTCCTGGGACCGCTCCGGAAAATCGATCAGCGCCGCCGCGCCGCCAGCGCCCAGACGGTCACCACGACCGAGGCGCCCAGCGCCGCCGCGCCGATCCAGTCCCAGGCGCCGTCGTCGAGCAGGGCCGCCACCAGGCCGAACAGGCTGAGCGCGGCCACCACCACCGGGATGCGGAACACCTGCCAGAGGGAAAGGTGCGGGCGGCTCATCGCGCGCTCCGGTGCTTGACCAGCCACAGATAGACGCCCGAGCCCAGGATCACGATGGTGGCGATGTCGAGCAGCGCCCACAGGATCTTCAGCGGCAGGCCGCCATAGTCGCCGAAGTGCAGCGGCTGCGACAGCGACAGGGTCTTCACGTACCAGGGCGTGGGGGCCACGGCCGACAGCTGGCCGGTGCGGGCGTCGATCAGGGCCGGGGTGGTCAGGTGCGCGGTCAGCGGCGTGTCGCCGTGGAAGAACACCGCGTAGTGGTGGTCGGTCGAATAGCTGCTGCCCGGGAAGGCCACGAACTGCAGCTGCTTGCCCGGCAGGGCCAGCTTGGCGCGCTCGACCGCGGCGGCCAGCGAGCTGCGCGCGTTCGATGGCGCGGGCTTGTCATAGGCCTGGGTCAGCTCCTTCAGCGCCGTGTTCTTCCAGTAGCCGATGATCGGCGTGGCCAGGGTGTTGACCACCCCGGTGACGCCCACGACCAGCACCCAGGCCAGTGTCACCGCGCCCAAGAGGTTGTGATAGTCGAGCCAGCGGGTGCGGGCGGCCTTGCGGGCCCGCACCGTGCCGAACGGCAGCTTGCGCATGAACGGGGCGTACAGCACCACGCCCGAGACCAGCGCGATCACCAGCAGCAGCCCCATGGCGCCCAGGAACAGCATGCCCGCCAGGCCCAGGAACATGTCGGTGTGCAGCTGGAGCAGGAACTCCATCACCGGATGGCCCGCCACCGAGGGAGCGGCGTCGCCGCTGGTCTGGTCGATCGGCTGGAAGCTGTAGCCGGCCTGGCCGGGCTTGACGGTGGTGACGTTCACCACCGGCCGCTCGACGTCGAAGCTCATGAAGGCGGCCACCTCGCCCGGCTTGCGGGCGAGCGCCGTCTCCAGCACCTGGTCGAGGCTGAGCTTGGGCCCATCGGGATGGGCCGGCGCCCACGCCTGGCGCATCGCGACCTCCTCGATCTCGTGGGTGAACACGAGCGGCAGGCCGGTGACGCACAGCATCAGCAGGAACAGGGTCGAGACCAGGCTCGACCACTTGTGGACCCACGACCAAGCGCGAAGCGTCGACGACTTCATCGGGGCCTTAGAAGTCCGTGGTGACCGACAGGCGCAGGGTGCGCGGGGCGCCCAGCGTCAGGTAGTTGGCGCCCGGATAGCCGCCGACGGCCACCCACTGGTTCTTGTCGGCCAGGTTCTCGATGCGGGCCCGCAGGGTGACCGGACGATCGCCGGCCTCGAAGGCGTAGCGCGCGCCGATGTCGAAGCGGGTCCACGAGCCCAGCTCCACCGTGTTGGCCTCGTTGGCGGCCTGCGAGCCGGTGTAGACCGCGCGGCCCTCCAGCGTCAGGCCGTCGAGCGCGGCGACGTCGTACTCGAGGTTCAGGTTGGCCTGGAACTCCGGCACGCCGATCGCCGACTTGCCTTCCAGCGCGGCGGTCTGGGCGCGGTTGATCTTGGTGTCCATCCAGGTGGCGCCGCCGATCAGGCGCAGGCCGGGCGTCAGCTCGCCATAGGCCGTCAGTTCGACGCCCTTGTTCTCCTGCTCGCCGTCGGCGCCGTAGATGCGGGTGGCGGCGTTGAAGTACTCGCTGGGCTTGGTGGTGCGGAAGACGCTCAGGGCGCCGCCGAACGCGCCGCCGTCGTACTTCACGCCCGCCTCGGCCTGCTCGGCGCGGAACGGCGAGAGGATCTCGTTGCCGTTGGCCACGGTCACGCCGTTGACCACGGTGGGCGCGATCTTCCCGGGGACCAGGGCCTCGGCGTAGTTGGCGTAGAGCGAGATCTTGTCGCTGGGCTTGTAGACCACGGCCACCGCCGGGGTGGTGGCGTCGCTGTCGTAGGCCACGCCGCCGACGCCGGTGTTGTAGTCGTAGGTGCGGGTCCAGATCTCCTGGTAGCGCACGCCCACCGTGACCAGCAGGGCCTCGTCCAGGAACGACAGGGTGTCGGCGACGGCGACGCTGCGGTTCTTGGCGCGTTCGGTGACGTTCGGGTCCGACAGCGAGCCGCCGATGAAGAAGTCGGCCGCCGGCTTGGCGACCTGCACGGGCGTGTAGAGGTTGCTGGCGAAGCCGGCGAAGTTCGAGAACGCGTAGGCGTTGCGCGACTTCAGGTCGACCTGGGCGATCGAGGCCACGACGCTGTGGCCGACCGGACCGGTGGCGAACTTGGCGCGCAGGCCGACGTCCGCCKACAGGATGGTGTCCTTGCGGACGTTGTCGAAGCGATAGGCGCTGATCGTGCCGTCCGGCTGGGCGGTCGGATTGGCCAGGACGTTGTCTTCCTTGCCCTTGCGGCCGCCGACGGCGGCCCAGGCGCTGACGTTGTCGCTGAGGTCGAACTCGCCGCGCGCCGCGCCGAACAGCTGGCGCTCGTCGGTATAGGTCCAGTCCTGGGCGAAGTTCTTGTCGGCCGACGGGGCCTTGGGGATGGCGCTCGCCGGGGTGACGGTCGGGCGCGGGGCGTCGATGTGGTGGTCCTGCCAGCCCAGGTCGGCCGAGAAGCGGGCGCGCTCGCCGCGGCGGTCCAGGCCCAGGCCGATCACCTTGAGGTCGCGCTTCTCGCCGTCGACGGCCGTCTCGCCGCCGTGCAGGCCGAGGTTCAGGCGCGCGCCATAGGCGTCGTCCTGGCCAAAGCGCCGGGCGACGTCGGCCTTGGCGTAGAGCTGCTCGCCGCCGTCCCAGCCGGCGGTGAAGCGGGTAAGCGGCGCGGCGCCCGCGCGCTTGGGCACCAGGTTGAAGGCGCCGCCGACACCGCTGCCGCCGGGGGCCGCGCCGTTCAGGAACGAGTTGGCGCCGCGGAACACGTCCACGCGCTCGACCAGTTCGGCGGCCACGAACTGGCGGGGCAGCACGCCGTAGAGGCCGTTATAGGTCATGTCGTCGGAGTACACGGGGAAGCCGCGCACGACGTACAGTTCCTGGAAGTTGCCGAAGCCCTTGCTGACCCGCACCGTGGGATCGTTCTGCAGCACGTCGCCGATGCTCAGCGCCTGCTGGTTGCGGATCAGCTCCTCGGTGTAGCTGGTCACCGCGAAGGGGGTGTCCATGGTGTCGAGCGCGCCCAGCAGGCCCACGCGGGCGCCCTTGGCGACCTGGCCGCCGGCATAGGCGGGCGGCAGGCGAACCTGCGAGCCGGTGACGATCACTTCCTCGACCGCCGTCGGGGCGGCGTCCTGGGCCAGGACGGGGCTCGCCGCCAGGGGCGCGAGCAGGGCGGTGGACAGCAGCAGGGCGAGGCGGGACGACACGGCATTTCTCCGACAGGTGAGAATGCGTCGCGATAGAGGTAAAGCGCTGTCATGACAACAACGCGGCGCTCGACGGGCGAGTGCGGCGGTAACCCGTTGCCGCAACTCGCGTTTCGGCTGCAACAGTGTCGAGTATCCGACACTTTCGGGCTCCGGCCTCCTCCAGGCCGAGCATCCCCGCGAAGGCGGGGATCCAAGCTGACGTTCAGGATCGAGCACGGCCGTGGATGGGCCTGCAGACTCGGCTTGGGTCCCCGCCGTCGCGGGGAAGGACGGAGGGTGGGGTGTCCAGGCTGACCGTCCCTAGGGTCGGTACTCAATTGGCCGGGGGCAATGGGTTATCTGTTTCAATAGCCTATAGCAGTTGTCATCCCGGCCGCAGCGCAGCGGAGCGCCGGGATCTCCCACAGTTCAGACCCTGCAACGTGGGAGATCCCGGCTCTACGGATCGCTGACGCGCTCCTCCGGCCGGGAAGACACGTTTTTTTGCACGCCAATTGAGTCCAGTCCTTACGGCCGCCGCCACCCGGTCGGCTGGCCCACGCCAGCGGCGTCGATGCGGGCGATGGCTTCGTCCAGGGGCTCGATCGCCACGGCCATGTGGTGGGCGTTGGCGTGGACGATGGTGTCGCGGTCCAGCAGGATCGCCACGTGGCCCTTCCAGAACACCAGGTCGCCGCGCCGGCGATCGGCTTCGTCGATGGGCTGGAAGAAGCCGAACTGCATGTCGGTGTCGCGCGGAACGGCCTTGCCCGTGGCGGCCAGGGCCTGCTGCACCAGGCCCGAGCAGTCCAGGCCCAGGCTCTCGCGCCCGCCCCACTGGTAGGGCGCGCCAAGGAAGCCGAGGGCGACCTTGGCCGGGTCGACGGCGGCGGGCAGGCCGATCGGCGCCAGGTGGGCCTCGATGAACCAGCCCGTGCCCGCGCCCTTGGCGAAGCGGCCCTCGTGGGCCTCCACGCTCACCAGCGCGCCCAGGGAATAGAGCCCGGCCGGCCGCGACTTGATGTCCGGCGCGTCGAACGCATAGGTCCGCAGCACCGCCACCTGGTGGGTGGCGGCCTCGCCGAGGGGGCCAAGCGCGGCCTCGGCGACCCAGCCCACATAGCCGTCGCGGGCGGCCTGGCCCCAGGCGAAGCCGTCCTTCACGTCCAGCACGGCGAACCGCTCGCCGAACAAAAGCTGGCTTTCCTGTTCGGCGTCGGGGGCGGGGGCCTTGCGCAGGGCGGCGGTCGGGACGGCGACCTGGCGGGCCTTGGGCGCGTCGTAGCGCTCGGCGGCCACCCGGCCCTCCAGCGCGATGTCGGCCAGGTCCGGTCGGGCCAGGGTCAGGCGACGATCACCGGCCATCAGGCGAACCGGCCCTTCAGCATCGCATAGAGGCCGCGGATGGCCTGGGCCTCGCCGCCGCTGGGACGGCCAGGGGCGCCCTTGGGGTTCCAGGCGAAGATGTCCAGGTGCACCCACGCGCCGGTGGTCGGGGCGAAGCGCTGCAGGAACAGGGCGGCCGTCACCGAACCGGCCTGGGCCCAGCCGTCGGGATCGTTCTTCAGGTCGGCGATGTCGCTTTCCAGCGCCTCGCGATAGCCGTCCCACAGCGGCATGCGCCAGACCGGGTCGGCGGCCTTGCGGGCGGACGCCTCGATCTGCCCGGCCAGGGCGTCGTCGGGCGTGTAGAAGGGGATCACCTGCGGCCCCAGCGCGACGCGGGCCGCGCCCGTCAGCGTGGCCAGGTCGATGGTCAGGGCCGGCGACAGCTCGGCCGCGCGGGTCAGGGCGTCGGCCAGGATCAGGCGGCCTTCGGCGTCGGTGTTGCCGACCTCGATGGAAAGACCCGCCCGGCTGCCGAGCACGTCGCCCGGGCGCATGGCGTCGCCGGCGATGGCGTTCTCGACCACCGGAACCAGCACGACCAGGCGCACCGGCAGCTTGGCGGCCATCACCATGCGGGCCAGGGCCAGGGCGTGGGCGGCGCCGCCCATGTCCTTCTTCATCAGGCGCATGCCGGCCGAGGGCTTGATGTCCAGGCCGCCGGTGTCGAACACCACGCCCTTGCCGATAACGGCGACCACCGGATGGGCCTCGTCGCCCCACTGGATCTCCAGCATGCGCGGGGCGCGGTCGGGCACGGCGGCGCGGCCCACGGCGTGGACGGCCGGATAGTTCTGCTCAAGCAGGTCGTCGCCGACGATCGCCGAGAAGCTGGCGCCGAACTGTTCGGCGATCTCGCGGGCGATGGTCTCGATCTGGCGCGGACCCATGGCGTTGGCCGGGCTGTTGACCATGTCGCGGGCCAGGGCGCAGGCGTGGGCGATGGCCTGGATCTCGGCGATGTCGACGCCTTCGGGCGCGACAAGGCGTCGCGCTCCGTCGGCGCCGCGGGCCTTGAAGCGGTCGAAGCGATAGGTCCCCAGCGCGAAGGCCAGGGCGATCTGGGCGGGGTCCAGCCCCTCGGGCGCGGCGTGCAGGCGATAGTCGCCGGCCGGCAGCCTGGCCGGCAGGGCGCGGAAGGCCATGGCGTCGGCCTTGCCGCCCTTAAGGCGTTGTCCCAGGCCGAAAAGCACGCGGTCCAGGGCGCCCTCGGGGGTGGGCACGACCACCGTCTGGCCGGCCTTGGCCGAGAAGTCCGACAGCTGGGCGAAGCCGCGCACGAAGCTTGGCCGGGCGTCGAGGAAGGCCGCCAGCTCGTCCTCCCACAGGGCGTGCACCGGGATCACGGGACCATCGGTCGCGCCGCGCGAGGACGAGGTGATCAGGGGTTCGGTCATGGGCCGGGGCCTTCGCGAATTTATGCTTAACGATTCCTTGAGGGGGCCGCGCGATGCTCGGCCGACCTTTCGGAGACATGCCTTCCATGTGTCGCAAGCCCGCCCTGCTCGCAACCGTCCTGACGCCCATTCTTCTGCTGAGCGTTCCGGCCCTGGCCGCCGACAAGGGCGACAAGGCGGCGGGCAAGGCCCAGGCCAGCGTCCAGGCGCCCGCCCAGCCGGCCGGTCCGCGCAAGGCCAGCGCCGCCGAACGGGCCGAGGCGCGCCGCTTCGACCCCCTGGCCCGCGCCGCCTTCTGGAGCAACGAGTTCGAGTCCGACCCGCGCGACGCCGAGGCGGGCGTGGCCCTGTCCCAGGCCCTGCGAGGGCTGGGCCGCTATGACGACGCCGCCGCCGCTTCGAGCCGGGTGCTGGTCTCGCATCCCAGCGACGTCGAGGCCCTGCTGGAGGCGGCCCGGGTGCAGCTGGCGCGCGGCGAGGGCTTCTTCGCCATCGAGCCGGCCAAGACCGCCGCGGCCGCCGCGCCGCGCGACTGGCGCCCGCAATCCCTGCTGGGCGTGGCGCTGGAGCAGTCCAAGCGCGACGACGAGGCGCTGGCCGCCCACCGCCAGGCCGTGGCCCTGGCCCCCAACGAGGCCGCGCCGGCCACCAACCTGGCCATGTACCTGGCCGGTCACGGCGACCTGGCCGGCGCCGAGGTCCTGCTGCGCAAGGCCGCCGCCATGCCGTCCTCGACCATCCAGGTCCGCCAGAACCTGGCCCTGGTGGTCGGCCTGCAGGGCCGCGTCGACGAGGCCGAAAAGCTGGCCCGTCAGGACCTGCCGCCGCAGATGGTCGACAACAACCTGGCCTGGCTGCGCGCGGCGCTGGGCCAAGGCCAGGCCACCCGCACCTGGGACGCGGTCAAGGCCGGCGGCTGACGGGCGGTCCGACGGGGCCTGCCCCCGGGGCGCGCAACCGGAAAAAGAACGCCGCGCGCCAATCCATCGATCGTTGATATTCGAACGCTGCTCTCTATTGTCCGGGCGACTGCTTTGCTGCCGGGGGGGAGTGGGTATGCGTGCGATCCTTGTCGCCGTTCTGGGTCTTGTGAGCCTTGGCGCCGAGGCGGCCCGCGCGCAGACCGTGACCCTGGACTGGACCGTCGCCGACCGCTTCCGGGTGTTCCGCGCCGCCGCGCCGCCGACGACCCTGAGCGCCGACCCTGGACCGAGCGCCGCCGACGTCTTCCTGGAAGGGCTGCGAGGGACGCGGGACAAGGCGGACGGACCCTATCCGGAAAGCGCGTCCTACGAACGGATCGTCGGCTTTCTGAGCGGGAAGGTCGAGGACGGCGGTCCGATGAACGGGCTGCAGCCCTTCGAGGCCACGCGGTGGCAGGGCGCGGGGCCCGGCCGCCGGGCCGACGGCCTGACGCTGCAGCGCCCCGCCGCCGAGCGGGGCTACGAGCCGGGTTACCTCTATCCCAAGGCCTATGTCGCGCGGGTGTGGGTGGTCGGCGGATCCGGGGCCGACACCTGCGACTGGACGCTGGCCGGAACCGGCTCGGCGCTCTCGCTGCCTTGCGACCGCGCGGTGCTGGCGCCTGTCGCGGCGGCCCCGGACCATCAGGGCGGGGTGGCCCGGGTGACGGTCGCGGTGACCCGGAACGGGGCGGCGGCGGGCGGCGGCGAGGCGTCGATCCAGATCCGCGACCGGCTGGTCATCGGCCTGGGCGACTCCTACGCGTCGGGCGAGGGCAATCCCGACCAGCCGCAGGCGTTTCCCGCCGATTTCCAGACCTCGATCCACGACTACTGGACCGCCAGCTCGGACCCCTATGATCGCTGGTGGCGCGTCGGGGCGGTGCTGCGCACCATCCGCCCGGCGCGGTGGTGGGATCCGATCTGTCACCGCTCGCTCTATTCCCAGCAGGCGGCCGCGGCCTTCATCTATGCGGCCGAGCATCCCAAAGAGGCGGTGACCTTCGCCTCGTTCGCCTGCAGCGGCGCCGAGGTGCTGGACGGCGTGATCGCCAGTCAGCAGAACCCTCCGGGGGTGGCCGACTTCGGGGCGCCCGAAACCAAGCCGTCCTTCAAGCTGAAGGCGCAGATCGATCAGGTGCTGGAGCTGATCTGCGACGGCCCCCTGCACAAGGATGCCGAAACGGCCGTCATCGAGGTGACGGGTCTTGCCGCGGCGCTGAAGCTCGAGCCCGACCAGCGGGCCGCCTACGCCAGGACGGCGACCCGCAAGGCGGCCAGATGCGCGAAGGCCGACTTCCAGCTGCGCAAGCCCGACATCGTCCTGATGTCGATCGGCGGCAACGACATCGGCTTCGCCGGCGCGGTCAAGAACGCCCTGCTGCCGACCCAGGCCAGCGACCCGATCGGCCAGCTGGTGCTGGCGCGGGTGCGCTCGGGGATCGGCGTCACCCCCACCTACGTGGCCCATCGCAAGATCATGTTCGACCTGCCGCGGGTCTATCCGGTGATGCGGGGGCTGATGGCGGGGGTCGCGCCCGAGGGAACCATCGTCATCCAGACCCCCTATCCCAATCCGCTCTATCGGGACGGGGCCGAGCGGCGCTTCTGCCATGGCCTGCTGGACAACCAGCTGTTCACGTCGATGAACGGCATGTTCCCCGACCACAAGATCAAGCCGGAAAACCGCTGGCGCATCGGGATCGACGAGACCGAGGGGCGCGAGGTCTACGAGTCGCTGTTCACGCCGCTGAACCTGGCCGTGGCGACCAACGCCTCGAACGGGGGCTGGCGGGCGGTGCAGTACGGCGAGGCCTTCACCGGGCGCGGCTGGTGCGCGGGCGACGACGCCGAACGGCGGACCTTCGCCTTCCCGGCCATGGCGATGGAAACCGAAGGCGAGGCCGTGGGCACGTGGGGCTGGGCGCCGTTCAATCCGGGGGAATGGGATCCCTACAAGCCGCGCACGCGGCTGTTCCGCACCTCGAACGACGTCGTCCTCACCCAGATCGGATCGAGCGAGCCGTTCGCCAAGCTGATGGTCAACCTGGGCAACCGCTCGTTCTTTGCCAGCTCGGGGATCTTTCACCCCACCGCCCAGGCCCATGTGATCATCGGCCTGAAGGTCGCGCGCGAGATGGAGAGCGCCCTGGCCGAGCCCGCGCCGCGCAGGCCCGGCCTGGCGCCCTGAGGCGGGCCCTAGGGTCTGGACTCAATTGGCGTGCAAGGAAACGTGTCTTCCCGGCCGGAGGACCGCGTCAGCGATCCGTAGAGCCGGGATCTCCCACGTCGGCAGGTTCTGAACTGTGGGAGATCCCGGCGCTCCGCTGCGCTGCGGCCGGGATGACAACTGCTACAAGCTATTGAAACAGATAACTCATTGCCCTCGGCCAATTGAGTACCGACCCTACCCCGCCGGAAACAGCCGCAGGGCCGCGTACTGCAGCAGCATGATCGTCTTGGCGTCGCGGATGGCGCCGGAGTCGATCATCGCCAGGGCCTCCTCGATCGTCGCCTCCTGCACGGCGATGTCCTCGCCCTCGTCGGCCTCGCCGCCGCCGGCCGACACCCGGTCGCCCGGTCCGTACTCGCCGACGAAGAAGTGCAGGCGCTCGGTCACCGAGCCCGGGCTCATGAAGGCGTCGAAGATCTTGCGCACGGCCTTCACCCGAAAGCCGGTCTCCTCCTCGACCTCGGCGCGGATGCGGGCCTCGGGCTCGGCGTCGTCGAGCAGCCCGGCCGGCGCCTCGATCAGCAGGTCGTCGTGGCCGTTGACGAAGGCCGGATAGCGGAACTGGCTGACCAGCACGACGGTCCGCCGGGCCGGGTCATAGAGCAGGATCGTCGCGCCGTTGCCCCGGTCGTAAGTCTCGCGCGACTGGCGCTGCCAGGTCCCGTCGGCGCGCAGGTACGAGAAGGTGGTCTTCTTCAGCGTGTACCAGTCGTCGGACAGGACGGAGACCTCCTCGACTCGGACGCGATCGGCGATGGACATGGCGAAAACTCCGGAGGCCTGGATCGGCGCTTAAGTTCGTGCAATATCGTGCGGAGTCAAGAAAGTTCGTGCAATCATGCTGACATCCGAGCGCAAGGCGCTGATCCTGCGGGTGCTGGGCCGGGACGGCCGGCTGGTCGCCAAACCGTTCAGCCAGGAGTTGGGCGTTTCGGAGGACACCATCCGCCGCGACCTGCGCGAGCTGGCGGCCGAGGGGCTGCTGCAGCGGGTGCACGGCGGCGCGCTGCCGGCCTCGCCGGCCACCGCCGCGTTCGGCGTGCGCGAGGGGCGGGCGACGGCGCAGAAGGTCCGGCTGGCGCGGGCCGCGGCGCGCCTGATCCAGCCCGGCCAGATCGTCTTCCTCGACGGCGGCACCACCAATGTGCAGCTGGCGCGCGGCCTGCCGGCCGAGCTGCGCGCGACCATCGTCACCCACAGCCCCAGCATCGCCGTCGAACTGGCCGGCCATCCCGGCGTCGAGGTCGAGCTGGTCGGCGGGCGGCTGTTCAAGCACTCGGTCGTCGCGGTCGGGGCGGCGGCGGCCGAGGCGATCGCGCGCGTGCGGGCCGACCTCTTCTTCATGGGCGCCACCGGCCTGCACCCCGAGACCGGCGTCACCACCGGCGACCCCGAGGACGCGGCGATCAAGCGGCTGATCGCCCGCCAGTCGGCCGAGACCGTCGTCCTGGCCACGCGCGACAAGCTGGGCGCGGCCTCGCCCTACGCGATCCTGCCGCTGGCCGAGGTGGGCGCGGTGGTGGTCGAGCCGGACCTGCCGCAAGAGGCGCTGGCGCCGCTGCGGGCGGCGGGCGTGCGCGTGGTCGAGGCCGGCTGACCCGGATCGGGATACGGCAATTTCGACCGCGCTTCCCTGCATGCGCGGGGAAGTACGACGCTGGGGGTTCTAGGCTAATCGCCGGGACGCCGGCTGCTCGGCGGGCAATCCCGCCTGCGCCTCGACGACGAAGCGGCTGCCCCGGCCGGGCGTGCTGTCGACCTGGATCGTTCCGCCCATGGTCTCGACGATCTGGCGGGTGATGCTGAGGCCAAGCCCCGTGCCGCCCTCGTGGCGCGCGGCCTCGCCCACCTGCTCAAACGGCCGGAAGATGGCGTCCAGCTGGTCGGCCGCGATGCCGACACCGGTGTCCTCGACCGTGAAGCGAAGACGCGCCGCCTGGCCTTGGCCGCCCTCCAGGCGCTCGACCCGCAGGGCGACACGGCCCGCGTCGGTGAACTTCACCGCGTTGCCCAGCAGGTTGATCAGCACCTGCCGCAGCCGCTTGGGGTCGGCGACGATCTGCGTGGGGACCTCCGGCGCCAGGGCGACGGCGAAGTCCAGGCCCTTCTCCTCGGCGCGCAGCCGGAACATCTGGTCCAGCTCGGCGAGGCACGCGGCGAGGTCGAAGGCGACCGGCTGCAGGTCGAGCTTGCCGGCCTCGATCTTGGCCAGGTCGAGAATGTCGGTGATCACCGCCAGCAGGTGCTCGCCGCTGGAGCGGATGGCGTCGACGGCCGTACGCTGCTTGGGGTCGAGATTTCCCCGGCTGAGCCAGTAGCTGTAGCCGATCACCGCGTTCAGCGGCGTGCGCAGCTCGTGGCTCATGTGGCTGAGGAACTGCGACTTGGCGGCGTTGGCGGTCTCGGCGGCGATGCGGGCGTCCGACAGGGCGCGGGCTTCCTCCGCCTGCTGGCGCTGGCGGGTCTCGAACTCGCGGCGCATGCGCAGCAGGCGGTGCGCCAGGAAGGCGCCGATCATCAGCAGCCAGACGCTCAGGATGATCAGGTACCACTGCTCGTCCGACAGCTGGACGCCCTCGACGCGCACCTGGTCCATCGACGCGGCCAGCGAGCCGGGCGGGGCGCCGCTGACGGCGACGGCGATCGAGCGGACGTCGGAGAACTCGGGCGTGATGTCGCGCCGCGACACGCCGTGGCTGGCCAGCCACCATTGCTCGGGCTCCAGCCGGTCGAGCGGCACGACGATGGTGTTGGCGCCGGGAGACACCGAGACCTCGGCGGCCAGCGGCAGGTCCTCGGCCTTGCCGCGCAGGGCGGCCGGCGGCGCGGTCTTGACCAGCACCTTCAGCCGGTCGGCCTGGCCGCTCCAGTTGAGGCGGACGGTCAGGGTCTGGTAGCGCGAGAAGTCCAGGCCGCGGGCGCGCGAGCCCAGGTTCAGCTGCAGGCCGTAGCCGCAATAGGTGTAGGTCGCGCCGGCGCGGATCTCGCACGACCAGGCCATCGGCCGGCTGGGGTCGGGGGTCACGGTCGAGCGGCCGCCGCTCTCGCCGTCGGCGAAGGCGTAGCCGGCGAACTGCGGCGATCCGGGCGTCAGTTCCAGCGCCTGGCGGGTGAGGGCGCTCTTGCCCAGCACGGCGGCGAAGGTGACCAGCACCAGCAGGAAGATGACGGCCTCGACCTTGAGGTCGCCATAGCGCAGCCAGCCGGCGTCGTTCTCGTTCGACGCGGCCGTAGAGGCGGCCCTGCGTTCGAGAAGACGGGACAAGCGCTGCGGCAAGAGACGCTCCTGAAAGGCCTTGGCGGCCACGGGGATGGCGAGGAGCGGCGACCCTATGCGGTCATGTTTGATCGCCGTTTAACAGCGGACGAAATTTCTTGCCGAACCGTCGCGAATTGCTCGGCCTGCGTCTTTGACGTGTCGCGACGGCGTGGTTCAACTGTCCGTGGGTCTTGGCCCGAGGCCCTTTTGCTTGGAGCCCCCGCATGTCCGTTCGTCGCCAGCTTGTCGCCGCCGCCGCCCTGGCCGGGTTGATCGCCGGGGGCGTCGCCGCGCCAGCCCTGGCCCAGATCCCGGGGAACCTGCGCGACCTGGTGGGCGCCCGCGCCGCCGGCGGCGAAAGCGAGCTGCAGGCCCGCGGCTACGAGCTGGACCACGTGGACGAAGGCGGCTCGGCCAAGTTCGGTTACTGGCGGCGGGGCGACCAGTGCGTGCAGGTCACCACGCGCGACGGCCGCTACCTGACCATCGTCGAGGCCCGCAGCATGTGCCGCAAGAAAAGCTCGGGTCCCGACGCCTCGGCGGTGGTGGCGGGCGTGGCCATCGTCGGCCTGGCCGCCGCCCTGGCGGCCCACAAGAAGAACCACGACAACGCCGACCGCGATCACGACGCCGAGTACGAGCGCGGCTACCAGGCCGCCCTCTACGGCTCGGACTATGACGACCGCCACGAGAGCGAGGGCTATCACGAGGGCTACCTGGCCGGGCAGTCCGAGCGCGACAACCGCCGCTTCTCCAATTCCCGCTACGTGCGCAACGCCCCGCGCGCGGCCCAGGACGCCTGCTCGCGCCGCGCCGACGAGTACCAGAGCCGTCCCTACGGCAGCAGCGTGCCGATCAGCGTGCGCGACCTGGGCCGCGGCGACTGGGAGATGACGATGGCCACCGGCTCGTACCGCTCGCGCTGCACGGTCTCGTCCGACGGCCGCATCCGATCGATCAATCCGTACTGATCGCTCAGAACAGGGCGGCGGGGATCGCGATCAGCAGCATATAGACCGCCGCACGCGCCAGCGCGCCCAGCGCCGTGAGCGCGGCGGCCGCGCGACCGATGCCCAGGCGCCGGGACAGCCAGCGGGTTTCGGTGATCAGCAGCCAGCCGGTCGCCGCCAGGATGAGGGCGAACCCGGCCGCGCTCCAGGCGCCGCCTTGCTGCACCGCGTTCAGCCCCAGCGACAGGGCCAGGGCCGTGGGGGCGGCCAGGTAGCACTGGGCGTAGAACGGCTTGCGCAGCGTCTTGCGCGAGATCACCGCCCCTTCCTTGCGCAGCAGGGTCAGGGCCACGGTCAGCGGCGTCAGGCCAAACAGCAGGCAGCGGAACATCAGCAGGTTCTGCTGCGAGTCGAAGATCATCTTGGCCAGCGGCGAGGCGCCCGCGGGCTGGGGAACATGGGTCGCCCAGCCGATGATGTTGGCCATCACCAGCGTGATGATCAGCAGCACCGGCGGGTTGAGGGCGTCGTCGTAGCGCTGGTCTTCGGGCTGGCCTTCCTCGTGGTCGGAATAGGCCATGGCGGTCAGCGGGCGGGCCACGATCCGCGCCATGGTGCGCGGATAGAAGTAGAGCCAGGTCATGGCCTCGAAGAGCAGCTCCTCGAAGCTTCTCAGGATCTTCAGCAGGTCCACGTCGTGCGCCTCTTTCGTCGACCTTCCGGTGATAGCAGCGGCGTTCCGGACTTTCGACCGCCGCGAGCGCGGCGAGCGCTATACACGCCGGGCGAAGCTGGCTCCTATCTCCCGAAAGCGGAGCTTCGAGCATGGCCACGCGTCCCCGGCGAGACTTTCCCTATTATCGCGGCGAGCCGGTGACCTTGTCGGGAGCCGGCTGGGCGATGGCCCTAGGCGGCTGTGTCCTGGGGTTCCTCGCCCTGATCCTGATCCCGCGCGGCGAGGCCGGGCAGGCGCTGGGTCTCGTCGGGCCGCTGCTGTTCGTCGGCCTGCCCTTGGTCGGGCTGGCGCTGGCGGCGGGCAGGGGATGGACGGCGCTGTTTCCGCGGCCGACCGGGCGAGACCTGCTGCTGGGTCTGGTCTTCATGCCCCTGGCCCTGCTGGCGTCGGGGATCGTGGCCTTCTTCTACAGCAAGGCGGGGGCGGCCCATGCCAATCCCGCCACCGAGATCGTGGTCCAGCTGCCGGTCGCGCAGCGGGCGATCTTCCTGGCCGGCACGGCGCCGCAGCTGCTGGGCGAGGAGCTGGTGACCATCCTGCCGTTCCTGGCGATCCTGACCCTCTGCCATCGCCGGCTCGGCCTGCCGCGCGGCGCGGCGATCGCCATCGCCTGGATCGTATCGGCGATGATCTTCGGGGCGCTGCACCTGTCGACCTACGGCTGGAACATCGTCCAGGTGCTGCTGCTGATCGGCGTCGCCCGGCTGGTGCTGACGATTCCCTATCTGCTGACCAGGAGCGTGTGGGCCTCGTTCACCGCCCATATCTGCCTGGACTGGTCGATCTTCGCCTTCGTGCTATTGCAGGGGGCGCGGGGCTAGGCGGTCCAAGCCCTTGGCCTGACTCAGCTTCCGGCGCTTTTGCGCGGTTGACATCGTCCTGCTCGTCGCTTATCCACCGCCCCTCACTCGCGGCGGCCAACCGGCTTCCGCGTCAACGCTATTAGTTTCGGAGCCACGTCGTGAAGCGGACATTCCAGCCGTCGAAGCTCGTGCGAGCCCGCCGTCATGGCTACCGCGCCCGCATGGCCACCAAGAACGGTCAAAAGATCGTTGCTCGTCGCCGCGCCAAGGGCCGTAAGCGCCTGACGGCCTAAGAGCGGGGTTTCCCGCTCTTCTTTCCTGCTCCGGCAGGATCGTACGACATGACAAAAGCCGCCCCTTCCCAGAACCAGGCCTCCAGCCTGCGCCGGAAAGGGCGGCTTTTTTCATGACCGAATCCCAAGTCTCGGCCCCGGCTAAGGCCGGTCCGGCGATCGAGCGCCTCAAGGTGCGCGCCGACTTCCTCAAGGCCGCCAAGGCGCCCTCGCTGTCGCGCGGCGCCGTCTTCATGCAGCTGCGCCCGCGGGGCGACGAGAACGCCCTGATCCGGGTCGGTTTCACCGCCTCCAAGAAGGTCGGCGGCTCGGTGGAGCGCAATCGCGCCAAAAGACGCCTCCGTGAGGCCGCCAGACTGCTTCTCCCCCTTCATGGACGGCCCGGTTGCGACTATGTGTTCATCGCTCGCGGCGGCACGCGCTCGCGGCCCTGGGGGCGTTTGCTTGACGATGTAAAATCCGCGCTGGTAAGCCTCGCGGCCGAAATCGACCGTGGGGGGAAGCGTTCCCCGTCTGGACCAGTCTCCCCCGCGCCCGTCTCACCCCATTCGCACGCGCCTGCGTCCGATCCCTCCGATCCCGGTTAAGTGTCCATGCAGAACGACAACAAGAACACGCTGGTCTTCATCGTCAGCGCGCTGGCGATCCTGATCGGCTACCAAATCTTCGTGATGGGGCCGAACCAGAAGAAGCAGGAAGCGGCCGCGCGCGCCAAGAAGGCCGCCGAGGCCCAGGCCGCCGCCGCCAATCCGGGCATGGCCATCGGGCCGGACGGTCGTCCCCAGCCGATCAAGCTGTCGCGCGACGCCGCCAAGGCCGCCAGCCCGCGCATCCCGATCGACACGCCCACCCTGTCGGGCTCGGTGTCGCTGAAGAGCGGCAGCGTCGACGACCTGCTGCTCAAGCGCTATCGCCAGACCACTGACAAGGCCTCGCCGCCGGTCGAACTGCTGCGCCCCGCCGGTGCGGAGAACGCCTTCTTCACGCTGTTCGGCTGGAGCGGCCAGAACCTCGGCGCCATGCCGGGCGAGAACACGGTGTGGACCGCCGCGCCGGGCCAGACCCTGCGTCCGGGCTCGCCCGTCACCCTGACCTATGACAATGGCGCTGGCCTGGTGTTCAACCGCACCATCGCCGTCGACGCCGACGCCATGTTCACCGTCACCGACAGCGTCCGCAACAACGGCGGCCAGCCGGTGTCGATCACGCCCTACGCCTCGGTGCGCCGCTGGGGCGTCCCGGCCGACCTCGGCAAGAACCACATCGTCCATGAAGGGGCGATCGGCATGCTGGGCGAGAAGGACTACAAGCTCGAGCAGTCCAAGTACCAGAAGTGGAAGAAGGACAAGCCGCAGCAGACCATCACCTCGGTCGGCGGCTGGACCGGCATCACCGACAAGTACTGGCTGACCGCGCTGATCCCGACCCAGAACGAGCGCATCAACGCCCAGTACAACGTCACGCCCGTCGCCGGCGTCGACGTCTACGAAGCCAACTTCGCCGCCGTCGCCAAGACCGTGAACCCGGGCCAGACCGTCACCGAGACGACCCGCCTGTTCGCCGGCGCCAAGACCGTGCCGCTGCTGCGCAAGTACGAGTACGGCGACGGCCAGGCCCCGGCCTGGTGGCAGTTCTGGGACAAGAAGGCCCAGGCCATCCCGCGCTTCGAGTGGGCCGTGGACTGGGGCATGTTCGCCCTGATCACCCGCCCGATCTTCAACGTGCTGGAGATCTTCTACAAGCTGGTCGGCAACTTCGGCATCGCCATCATGCTGCTGACCGTCGCCCTGAAGCTCATCCTCTATCCGCTGGCGGACAAGAGCTACGAGTCGATGGCGAAGATGAAGAAGGTCGCCCCCGAGGTCGAGAAGCTGCGCGCCAAGCACAAGGACGACCCTGCCAAGCAGCAGCAGGAGATGATGGCGCTGTACGCCAAGGAGAAGATCAATCCGTTCATGGGCTGCGTGCCCATGCTGATCCAGATCCCGGTGTTCTACTCGCTGTACAAGGTGCTGACGGTCACGATCGAAATGCGCCACGCGCCGTTCTTCGGCTGGATCCAGGATCTGTCGGCGCCGGATCCGACGACGATCTTCAACCTGTTCGGCCTGATCCCGTGGGATCCGGGTTCGCTGCCCTTCCTGGGCGCGATGATCGCCCACCTGGGCGTGTGGCCGCTGCTCTACGGCTTCACCATGTGGCTGACCACGGCGATGAACCCGCCGGCCGGTGATCCGATGCAGCAGAAGATCTTCCAGCTGTTCCCGATCATCTTCACCTTCACGCTGTCGGGCTTCGCCGTCGGCCTGGTGATCTACTGGTGCTGGAGCAACGTGCTGACGATCGTGCAGCAGTACATCATCATGCGCCGCTACAAGGTCGACAACCCGATCGACAAGATCATCGGCCGGCTGACCGGCAAGACCGCGACGGCGACCTGATGACCGATCCGATCGAACCGCTGTACTCCGACGAGGAGATCGAGGCGGCCCGGGTGCTGTTCGCCCAGCCGGTCTCGTTCATGATGGGGGCCGTCCGCATGGACGGCCTGCCGCCCGCCGACCTGCCGGAAGTGGCCTTCGCCGGCCGCTCAAACGTCGGCAAGTCGAGCCTGATCAACGGTCTCGTCGGCCAGAAGTACCTGGCCCGCGCCTCCAACGAGCCGGGCCGCACGCGCGAGCTGAACTTCTTCCTGCTGGCCGAGCAGCTGCGCCTGGTCGACCTTCCGGGCTACGGCTTCGCGCGCGTCTCGCGCTCGACGGCCAGCAAGTTCCAGGACCTGGGCCGCCAGTTCCTGCGCGGCCGTCCCAACCTCAAGCGGGTCTACCTGCTGATCGACTCGCGCCACGGCCTCAAGAAGGTCGACGCCGAGGCGATGGACGCCCTCGACATCTCGGCGGTGTCCTACCAGATCGTCCTGACCAAGGCCGACAAGATCAAGCCGGCCGAGGTCGACAAGGTCGTGGCCGATACGCTCAAGGCCATCGCCAAGCGCCCGGCCGCCTTCCCGCGGGTGATCGCCACCTCGTCGGAAAAGGGCCTGGGCATCCCCGAACTGCGCGCCGAGATCCAGCGCACCTGCCTGGCCTGACGCTCGACCAGTCTGCGAAGACACGACGCCGCGAAAGCCAGCCGCTTTCGCGGCGTCTTTCGTTCCGGCGCCGGCCTGCTAGCTTGGCGGCATGTCGCCTGTCCTGCGCCGTCGCCTCATCCTCGCCGCCCTGGTCATGGGCGTGCTGGCCAGCATCCTGCTGCTGAACAGGGGGCTGCAGGGCGAGCCGCGGCTGGGCCAGCTGGCGGTCGTGTTGTTCCTCGGCTGCGTCGGCGGCTTCTCGGTCTGGGCGCGTCGTTTCAAGTAATCCGTGCACGGATCATCCGCGCACCTACATAAAACCGCAATAAAACTGTCGCCGAAACTTCTCTGGCTCAGAAGTTGTGGCGAAACTATGCCCTCCCCCGACAAGAACACCCGTGTCCCCCGGTGTCGGGCCGAGGGCGCGGAGTGTCCGTGGGGATGTTCCGATGAAGAAGACCGCTCTGCTGGCGCTGTGCGCCATCGCTCCGCTGGCGATCGCCGCCCAGGCCGCGGCCGCCGACGTCGCTCCGGCCGACGCGCCGATGGCCACCGCCGAAGCGCCGGTCACGGCCTCGGAAGTCGTGGTCCAGGCCCAGATCGCCTACCGCAACCGCAGCGAAGAGACTGCGCCGGTCCTGCAGTACGACCTCGACTACTTCCAGCGCTTCGAGCCGCTGACCGCCGGCGACGCCCTCAAGCGCGTGCCTTCGGTGGCCTTCCTGTCGGACGTGCTGGAATCGGACGGCGTGCGCCTGCGCGGCCTCGACCCGGCCTACACCCAGATCCTGATCAACGGCGAGAAGGTCCCGGGCGCCGGCTCGGGCTCGGGCGCGTTCGGCGCCGGCGCCGACGGCTCGTTCTTCGTCGACCGCATCCCGGCCGAACTGATCGAGCGCATCGAGATCGTCCGCAGCGCCAGCGCCAACCGCAGCGGCGACGCCGTCGCCGGCGCCATCAACATCGTGCTGCGCGACGCCTACGCCCTGGACGGCGGCTTCGTCCGCGCCGGCGCGATGATGTTCGACGACAAGCGCATCCGCGAGACCGTCGGCGGCGTGTGGGGCGGCCAGGTCGGCCCCGGCCGCCTGCTGGTCGGCGCCAACATCCAGGGCCGCCGCAATCCCAAGCAGAAGCTGTCGCTGCGCTATGACGAGCCGAACGGCACGCTCGACAACAGCGAAGTGCAGACCGACGTCCGCAACGGCACCGACTATTCGGTCAACGCCAGCTACCAGGTTCCGCTGGCCGGCGGCGATCTGGACCTGGCCGGCTTCTTCGTGCGCACCGATCGCTTCCAGGACGAGGACTCGATCGAGTACGCCAAGGACATCCGCACCAACGCCAACATCCAGACGATCAACAACAACGACGTCCAGATCGACCAGGACAGCTGGTCGCTGACCGGCAAGTACAAGCGCGACATGCTGGGCGGCCGCACCGCCGTGAAGCTCGGCTACGCCGGCTTCAAGGGCGAGGAAGCCGAGTTCGAGGACGAGATCGAGTACCTGCGCGACGCGATCCCGTTCCCGGACGGCGACCGCATCACCCGCGACAAGTCGCGCCGCGAGATCGACGACACCGAGTTCTCGGCCAAGATCGAGCACGAGCGAGACCTGGCCATGGGCGCCGAGCTGGAATTCGGCCTGCAGTACGAGAAGAAGGAACGCGACACCCTCTTCACCGAGGTTCCGCGCAACCGCTACAACCTGCCGGCCTCGACGGTCCCGGCCTTCGGCGCCTACGCCCCGATCGCCGGCGGCGACGCCACCTTCGAACAGACCCGCCTGGACCCCTACGTCATGCTGTCGGGCAAGTCGGGCTCGCTGAAGTGGGAAGCCGGCCTGCGCTACGAGACCACCGACGTCTCGATCGAGGACCGCACCTCGGGCGACACCTACGACAACGACTACAAGATCCTGCTGCCGTCGGCCTCGCTGCGCTACAACCTGACCGCCAGCGACCAGCTGTACGCCGCCACGGCCCGCACCGTGCGCCGCCCCAGCTTCGAGTACCTGTCGCCGGCGACCCTGGAAGCCGAGCTGGGCGACAACGACTTCACCGGCGTGCCCACCCTGAAGCCTGAAACGGCCTGGGGTCTGGACGTCGGCTACGAGCGCCGCCTGGGCCGCTCGGGCGTCGCCGGCGTCAACGTGTTCTACCGCAAGGTCAACGACCTGCTGGAGCTGTACAACACCGGCGCGGAAGGCAGCGAGGGCGACGGCACCTTCGTCTACTCGGCCCGCAACGCCGGCGACGGCAAGGTCTGGGGCATCGAGTTCGACCTGTCGACGCCGCTGACCTTCGTCGGCCTCGACAACACCGGCGTGTTCCTGAACTACTCGTGGCTGGACAGCGACATCGACGACGAGTTCGGCTCGCGCAAGTTCAACAGCCAGTCGGACTACGTGCTGAACGTCGGCTTCATCCAGGACCTGCCGACCTGGGGCGCCTCGTTCGGGGCCACCTACCGCAAGCAGGGCGAGGCCTACAGCCGCGTCGTCGGCGAGGAAGTCACCACCACCTACGGCGGCGACCTGGAAATCTTCGTCGAGAAGCGCATCGGCAAGGACCTGACCATCCGCCTGACCGGCTCGAATCTGCTGGACGCCTCCAAGAAGGAGAGCTTCAACAAGTTCACCACCATCGAAGACCAGAACGACCGGAACTTCGACGAGTACGAGCTCGAGCGCGAGCAGGCCGGCCCGGTGTTCCAGCTGATCGCCCGCATGGCGTTCTGATCGGAACCCATCCGGTTCGAAATGCAGAAGGCGGCGTCCGAAAGGGCGCCGCCTTTTTCTTTGTTCCTCCCCCTTCAGGGAGAGCGAAAATCAGGCCGCGCGGCCGTTGCTGTCGTCGGTCATGAAGCCCATCAGCACGTCGATGCGCTTGACCAGTTCGGCGCGGGCCATGGCGCCGGTGACCTCGACCTGGGTCATGGCGCCCAGGGCGTTGGCGGCCTCGATCAGGCGCGGCTCCTTCACTGCCTCGCCGACGGCGCGCAGTTCGGCGGCCTGGGCGGCCAGGGCGCGGCGGGCCTGGGCCGGGTCGCTGTCCAGCGACTGGGCGGCCGACTTGACGATGCGCAGGGCCTGCGAGAGGCGAGCGGCGGGCGTGCCGGCCTGGTCGGCCTTGCGCTTGCGCGGGCCCTTGTACTCGGCCGAGTTGAAGCGGCGGCGGTCGGGGCCGACATACTGCACGGCCTCCACCCAGTCGCGCGGCTTCATCGTCACCGCTTCGAGGCGCCGTTCCAGATCCTTGATCGTGAACGGCTTGCGCATGAACTCGTGGATGCCGGCGTCGCGGGCGCCGAAGATCGCCTCGGCCGTGGCTTCGGCGGTGCACATGATGATCGGGGCCTGGCGGCAGGCCAGGTCGCTGCGGCGGATCTTCTTGGCCAGGGCCAGGCCGTCGACGCCGGCGCTGGAATGCTCGACGAAGATCATCTGCGGGTCGACGGTGCGCACCATGCCCCAGCCCTGCTCGATGGTCGGGGCGGCGAAGACCTGCACGTTGCCCACGTGGCGCAGCTGGTCGCCCAGCAGGCGGACGGCGGCCGTGCTCGGGTCGACGACCAGCACGCGCTGCATCTTGGCGGCGATGCGCTGCAGGGTGCGGGGGTTGCCGTCGAACACGGGGCGGGGTCTCCAGAGGATCGAACCCGACTCTTACGCTCAGGAGGGTAAAAAACCGCTTGATGAACAGGCGTCGACCTGTGCGACGGATCGACGGCCTAGGCGTATGGCATTTACTCGACAGGCGCCCTCAAACCCGTTCTTCCCCGCGAAGGCGGGGACCCAAGCTGGGTCTGCGGGTTGCCCACGGTCCCGCCCGCCCTCGAAAGGCAGCTTGGGCCCCCGCCTTCGCGGGGGGCTCGGTGGGATGTGTGAATGTCGATCCGGCCTAGATGGCCAGCGAGGCCGACAGCCCGGAGTCGAAATCCTGCAGGATGTCGACGGCTTCTTCCACGTCGACGATGGCCGGCTGGCCCTCGGGGAAGCGGTAGCGCCAGAAGCTGGCGATGTGCGAGATCACGCCCACCTTTTCGCCGAGCGACAGGAACATGTCGGGCGCGCGCAGCAGGAACTCGCGGAAGGCCTGGGGCTTGCCGTTGTCGATCAGGTCCTCGAAGGCGTCGTCATAGACCTTGATCGTGCGCAGCACCGCGGCGCGCTCCAGCACCACGCCCTGCTGCAGGCGCTTGCGGGCGTCGTCGACATAGCGGGCGGTCTCGGCCTCGCGGGCGCCGGTGATGATCATCTGGCCGATCTCGCCGGCCGTGGCGGTCAGCTGCGGCCACAGGCGGGTGAGCATCCACTTGTAATAGAGGAAGCCCTTCCAGCTGAAGACGCCTTCCTTGAAGCTCTCGCCCTCCAGCACCAGGGTCTCGCGCAGCGGCTCCAGCCGCTCGTCGACGTCGGTGGACAAGAGGGCCTCGACCAGGCGGGCGGCCGCCGCGCCGTTGACCCGGCCGCTGTCGCGGTAGGCCAGGTCGATCAGCCGCGAGATCTCGACGGCCACGAAGCCCTGCATCTGCTCCAGGTCGCCCGGCGACAGGGCGAAGTAGCAGGGGGCCACGATCATGCCGTGGCGGCGCAGGTGCTCGCGCAGCAGGAACGGGTCCAGCGAGGGCAGCATGTCGATCATGCGCAGCGTCGCCAGGTCCCGCGTCATGTCGGACGGGTCGTTGCAGGCCTCGCGCAGCAGGTCGATCCAGCCGCGCTGGCCGACGAAGAACGACTGGCCGCCCAGGGACAGGTCGCTGCGCTCGAACGGGATGATGATCTTGGTCGCGGTCGGTCGGGCTTCGTCGAACAGGAACAGGTCGTCGCTGCGCAGGCGATGCTTGACGATCAGGGCGTTGTTCAGGATCCGGTTCCGGAACAACGGATGCTGGGAATATTCGGGGCGCTGGCTGCTGTCGGCGGCGATGGCCAGCAGGTTCAGCACGCGGCTGGTCGACGCCGTGCGCTCCAGCGCGCGCAGGCTGCGCGTCAGGCGGTCCGGCTTGCGGACGGGAGCGAGCTTTCGGCGCGCGGACAAGGTCAGGAACCCCCTCGGTTACGAAGGGAACCCTAGCGGCCGCGACCTAAGCAAACGCTAACCGTGACCTTGGGTAGTCCCCGGAATGGGGGTTAGCGGAGAGCGGGAGCGCCGGCTCGTAATCCACCTCTCCCATAGGGAGAGGGAGGGGCCCATGCGAAGTATGGGAGGGTGAGGGGTTACGAAGTTTTCCGAACGGGGCAGGGGGATGAGGGGGACGGGACGTCAGACGTCTTACCCCCTCACCCTCCCACGCCTGCGGCGCGGGCCCCTCCCTCTCCCCATGGGAGAGGTTTCAGAAAGGTCAGCCCGCGAACGGGTCGCGCATCAGGATGGTGTCGTCGCGCTCGGGGCTGGTCGACAGCAGGGCCACCGGGGCGCCGATCAGTTCTTCGACGCGGCGCACATACTTGATGGCGTTGGCGTTGAGGTCCTTGAACGAGCGGGCGCCGGCGGTGCTTTCGCTCCAGCCTTCGATCTCCTCGTAGACCGGCTCGGCGGCCGCCTGGTCGCGCATGCCGGYCGGCAGGTAGTCGACGATCTTGTCGCCGATCTTGTAGCCGACGCAGATCTTCAGGGTCTTCAGGCCGTCCAGCACGTCCAGCTTGGTCAGGGCGATGCCGTCGATGCCGTTGATGGCCACCGACTGGCGCACCAGCACCGCGTCGAACCAGCCGCAGCGGCGCGGACGGCCGGTGTTGACGCCGACTTCGCGGCCGACGGTCGACAGGTGGGTCCCGACCTCGTCATCGAGCTCGCAGGCGAACGGGCCCTCGCCGACGCGGGTGGTGTAGGCCTTGACGATGCCCAGCACGTAGCCCGGGCCCTTGGGGCCCATGCCCGAACCGGCGGCGGCCTGGCCGGCGACGGTGTTGGACGAGGTGACGAACGGGTAGGTGCCGTGGTCGACGTCCAGCAGGGCGCCTTGCGCGCCTTCGAACAGGATGCGCTTGCCGGCCTTGTGGGCCTGGTCCAGCACGCGCCAGGCCGGCTGGGCGAAGGCCAGGATCTGCGGCGCGATCTCCATCAGCTGGTCGAACAGCTGGCCGGCGTCGGCGTCCGGCAGGCCAAGGCCGCGGCGCAGGGCGCCGTGGTGGCTGAGCAGGCGCTCGATCTTCGGCTTCAGGGCTTCGGGGTCGGCCAGGTCGGCGACGCGGATAGCGCGGCGGCCCACCTTGTCCTCGTAGGCCGGGCCGATGCCGCGGCCGGTGGTGCCGATCTTCTGGCTGGAGGCGGCTTCACGCGCCTGGTCCAGGTCGCGGTGCAGCGGCAGGATCAGGGTGGCGTTGTCGGCCAGCACCAGCAGGTCGGGGGTGATGGCCACGCCCTGGGCGGCGATCTTCTCGATCTCGCCCAGCAGGTGCCAGGGATCGACGACCACGCCGTTGCCGATGACCGAGGTCTTGCCCTGCACCACGCCCGAGGGCAGCAGGGCAAGCTTGTAGACCTTGCCGTCGACCACCAGCGTGTGGCCGGCGTTGTGGCCGCCCTGGAAGCGCACGACGACGTCGGCTCGGTTGGAGAGCCAGTCGACGATCTTGCCCTTGCCCTCGTCGCCCCACTGGGCGCCCACGACGGTCACGTTGGCCATGATAGAGATATGCCTTGTCACCTGCCCGGTAGCGCCCGCGGCCCTTCGACAGGACTCGGCGGCGGACGTTCGTCAGATTGTCGGTGACGGGCGGGGGTCGGCGGGCGACCCCCGTTGAAGTCAGAAGGCGTAAAGCAGGCGCACGCCCAGATCGTCAAGCCCCTGGTTCTTGCCTTGGTGGAAGATCTGGCCGTTCGACAGGTGCACGTAGGACAGTTCGGCCGCCCACTTGTCGTTGAAGCGGTAGCCCAGGGCCAGCTCCGGCTGGAACAGCACCTTGGAGCCGAAATCGATGCGGGTGTTGTAGAGCTTCAGGCGGCGCTGGATCTCTTCCTGGCTGATGCCCGGCTCGTTGACCGGCGGCAGGCCGGTCTCGCCGTCGGTGTAGGCCAGGCCCATGCCCGGACGGAAATAGAAGCCGCCCTCGTCGCCGAAGTCGATCGGCCAGGAGAAGCCGGCGGCCACGAAGTTGGAGGTGTTCTCGCTGTTCAGCGACACGAAGGCGTGGACCTGCGGCTTGCCCAGCCAGGTCAGGTTCTCCAGGCGGTCGGTGCGGTAGCCCAAGTGCAGGTCGACCCCGTCCTCGCGGCCGGCGGCGCCCAGGCCGACGGCCTCGCCGATGAAGGTGACGTCGTGCTTGTAGGCGCCGACGATCAGTTCGCCAGCCGAAGCGGCGGTCGCGCAGGCGAGCGCGGCGCCGGCCACGGCGGCCAACAGTGCGATTTTCATGATGTCTGACCCCTCAGCAGTATCCGGCTCCCTTATGGCGCGAACTTCTCGTGCGAGCTAGAGCAGGTCGGAACGAAAGGCGCGGCCGTGGCCGCCTTGCAACCGAGGGCTCATGACCGTCTCGCTCGCCGACATCCAGGCCGCCGCCGAACGCCTGAAGGGCCAGGCCGTGGTCACGCCCCTGCTGGAGAGCGCGGCCCTGTCGGATCGCCTGGGCGGCAGGGTCTTCGTCAAGCCCGAGACCCTGCAACTGGCCGGCGCCTTCAAGTTCCGCGGCGCCTACAACCGTCTCTCGCAGTTCACTGAGGAAGAGAAGGCGCGCGGCGTCGTGGCCTTCTCGTCCGGCAATCACGCCCAGGGCGTGGCGCTGGCGGCCGACAAGCTGGGCATGCCGGCCCTGATCGTCATGCCGGCCGACGCGCCGTCGGTGAAGGTCGAGGCTACGCGCGGCTTCGGCGCCGAGATCCGCTTCTTCGACCGCTTCAAGGAAGACCGCGAGGCCATCGCCGCGGAGATCGCCGCCGAGCGCGGCATGATCGTCGTGCCCTCCTACGACGATCCGCACATCATCGCCGGCCAGGGCACGGTCGGGCTGGAGATCATCGCCCAGGCCGAGGCCGCTGGCGCTGCGCTGGACAAGGTGCTGTGCCCGATCGGCGGCGGCGGCCTGATCGCCGGGACCTCGACGGCGGTGAAGGCGCTTTCGCCCGCCACCCAGGTCTGGGGCGCCGAGCCGGCCGGCTTCGACGACACCCGCCGCTCGCTGGGCAGCGGCCATCGCGAGGTGATCGATCCGGAGGCCCGCTCGTTCTGCGACGCCCTGCTGGCCCCGACGCCGGGCGCCCTGACCTGGCCGATCAACAGCCGCACCCTGACCGGCGTCGCCGCCGTCACCGACGAGGAGGTGGCCGCGGCCATGCGCTGGGCGTTCATGCACCTCAAGCTCGTCGTCGAACCCGGCGGCTGCGTCGCCCTGGCCGCCGCGCTGGCGGGCAAGATCGACGTCAGGGACCAGGCGACGGTGATCGTGCTGTCGGGCGGCAACGTGGATCCGGCGGTGTTCGCGGGGGTGCTTTCCTGATCCTTCTCCCCTTGCGGGAGAAGGTGGCGCCGAAGGCGTCGGATGAGGGTCTCTCAGAATTCAACGCCGAGAACGGGAGTATGCCGTTTATCACAACTTGAAATTGTTCTCAATTTGTTCCAAGCTCCGGCCATGGCCGCCCTCGCTCAAGCTCGCCACATGCGCCGTGCGCCCGTCGCCACCGAACGCCTGCTATGGAGCCTTCTGCGCGACCGGAAGCTGGACGGCTTGAAGTTCCGACGGCAGGTTCCGCTCGGCCGCTACATCGCCGACTTCGTCTGCTTCCGGCATCGGCTGGTGGTCGAGGCGGACGGCCCGCACCACGAAGATCGCGACCGGGATTTGGTTCGCGATTCCTGGCTCCGCGAGCAGGGTTTCCGCGTCATGCGGTTTCCGAACCGGGCCGTTCAGGACGATCGGGAAACCGTCCTCGCGACGATACTGGCGGCCTGCGGTCGCTAGCCGTCGCCGTGTGCGGCGGCGCCCGCCTTCGCCCCCTCATCCGACGGCCTTTGGCCGCCACCTTCTCCCGCAGGGGGAGAAGGAAGCCTAAGCACGCCCACTTTCTCCGCACCCCCTAGCGGCGGTCAAAACCTCCCGCTAGGGTCCGCGACCTCGAAACGAACCGCTCGAAAAGAGTAGCGACGATGAAACGCCTTCTCCTCGCAACCGCGCTGATCGCCGCGCCGATGATCGCGCAGGCCGCGGATGCGCCCAAGATCGATCCCGCCCGCCTGTCGCAGCACATCAAGGTGCTGTCCTCCGACGAATTCGAGGGCCGCGGTCCCGCCACCGAAGGCGAGAAGAAGACCGTCGCCTACATCACCGAGCAGATGAAGGCGATCGGCCTGGAGCCGGCCGGCGACCTGCAGACCGACGGCAAGCGCGCCTGGACCCAGGACGTGCCGCTGGCCAAGTTCGAGATCGCCGGGCCGGTCAGCGCCCACGTCATGGCCGGTCCCGACCACGTCATGCTGAGCCAGGGCGAGCAGATCGCCATCCGCGCGGCGATGACCAATGTCGACAAGGTGTCGATCAAGGACGCCCCGCTGGTCTTCGTCGGCTACGGCGTCAAGGCGCCCGAGCGCAACTGGGACGACTTCAAGGGCGTGGACCTGAAGGGCAAGATCGCCGTCGTCCTGATCAACGACCCCGACTTCGAAAGCGGGCCCGATACCAAGAATGGGGGCGACTTCGGCGGCAAGGCCATGACCTATTACGGCCGCTGGACCTACAAGTACGAAGAGGCCGCCCGCCAGGGCGCGGCCGGCCTGCTGATCATCCACGAGACCGCCCCGGCCTCCTACGGCTGGGCGACGGTGAAGAACTCCAACACCAACACGATGTTCGACATCGTGCGCAAGGACCCGACCAAGAGCCACCCGGCCCTGGAAGGCTGGATCCAGCGAGACCTGGCCGTCGACCTCTTCAAGAAGGCCGGCCTCGACTTCGAGACCCTGAAGAAAGAGGCCCAGACCCGCGGCTTCAAGCCGGTGGACCTGAAGGCGACCTTCTCGGCCGACTACGCCGTCAAGCACGAGGTCATCGTCTCCAAGAACATCGCCGGCCGCGTGAAGGGCACGAAGTATCCGGACGAGACCATCATCTACAGCGGCCACTGGGACCACCTGGGCGTGGGCCTGCCGGACGCCAAGGGCGACAAGATCTATAACGGCGCCGTCGACAACGCCGACGGCATCGCCGCCCTGCTGGAGCTGGGCCGCGCCTTCAAGGCTGCGCCGGCGCCGCAGCGCTCGGTGATGTTCCTGGCCGTGACCGCCGAGGAAAAGGGCCTGCTGGGCTCGGAGTACTACGCGGCCAACCCGCTGTTCCCGCTGGCCAAGACCGTCGCCGACCTCAACATCGACGCCCTGTCGGCCGCCGGCCCGGCCAAGGACGTCACCACCTCGGGCGACGGCAAGGTCGACTTGCAGGACATGCTGGTGGCCAAGGTGAAGGAAGAGGGCCGCTACTTCACGCCCGACCCGGTGCCGCAGGCCGGCCACTTCTACCGCTCGGACCACTTCCCGTTCGCCAAGCGCGGCGTGCCTGCGATCTCGGTCGGCTCGGGCAACGATCTGGTGAAGGGCGGCAAGGAAGCCGGCGAGAAGGCCGAGGCCGAGTACAACGCCAACCGCTACCACCAGCCGGCCGACGAGTGGTCGGCGGACTGGGACCTGTCGGGCCAGGCGATGGACATCGGCCTGTTCTACAAGGTCGGCGCCGACCTCGCCAACGCGCGCACCTGGCCCGAATGGCAGGCCGGTTCGGAGTTCAAGGACCTGCGCGACAAGACCAAGGCCGACCGGAAGTAAGAGCAAAACAGCCCGATCACCCCCGCGAAGGCGGGGGCCCAAGCCGAGTCGACCGCGCGCGCCGTGGCCTGCTCAGCTTGGGTCCCCGCCTTCGCGGGGAAGAACGGTGAATAAGAACAATGACCGCCTCCGTCTTCGATCTCTTCAAGCTGGGCGTCGGCCCTTCCAGCAGCCACACCATGGGCCCGATGACGGCGGGGGTGATGTTCGTCGAGCGGCTGCGCGCCGCCGGCCGGCTAGCCCTGGTTTCCCGGGTCGAGACCCGGCTCTACGCCTCGCTGGCCCTGACCGGCAAAGGCCACGCCACCGACCGCGCCGTGATCCTGGGCCTGATGGGCTTCGCCCCGGCGCAGCTGGATCCCGACGCCGGCGAGGCCGCGCTCGCCGAGACCAAGGCCACGCAATGGATGATGCTGGGCGGCGAGGTCGGCATCGGCTTCGACGAGGCCCGCGACATCGTCTTCGCCGGCCACGAGCGCCTGCCCCAGCATCCCAACGCCCTGACCTTCACGGCTTACGACGCCGAAGGCGGCGTGCTGGCCGAGCGCACCTATTTCTCGATCGGCGGCGGCTTCGTGCGCGACGAGAGCGAGATGGGCCGCAACGCGCCGCCCGAAGAAGGCCCGCCGATCCCGTTCCCGTTCGAAAGCTCGGCCGACCTCCTGGAGCGCGCCGAGCAGGCGGGCCTGACCATCGCCCAGGTGATGGCCGCCAACGAGCTGGCCAGGATGAGCGAGGGCGAGATGAACGCCGGCCTCGACCGCATCTTCGGGGCCATGGAGGCCTGCATCGACCGCGGCATGCGCGAGGACGGGATCCTGCCGGGCGGCCTGTCGGTCAAGCGCCGGGCCCGCCAGATCCACCAGACGATCCTGGGTCGGATGGAGCGCCAGATGAGCGATCCGCTGGCGGCCATGGACTTCGTCAACCTGTGGGCCATGGCGGTCAACGAGGAGAACGCCGCCGGCGGCCGCGTCGTCACCGCCCCCACCAACGGCGCTGCGGGCCTGGTGCCGGCCGTGCTGCGGTTCTTCGTGCGCTTCCACAAGGGCACGCCCGAGCAGATTCGCATCTTCCTGCTGACGGCCGCGGCGATCGGCGCGCTCTACAAGCGCAACGCCTCGATCTCGGGGGCCGAGGTCGGCTGCCAGGGCGAGGTGGGCGTGGCCTGTTCGATGGCGGCCGGCGGCCTCTGCGCCGCCCTGGGCGGCACCAACGCCCAGATCGAGAACGCCGCCGAGATCGGCATGGAGCACAATCTGGGCCTGACCTGCGACCCGATCGGCGGCCTGGTGCAGATCCCCTGCATCGAGCGCAACGCCATGGGCGCCATCAAGGCCATCGACGCCGCGCGCCTTGCCCTGCTGGGCGACGGCCAGCACTCGGTTTCGCTCGACAAGGTCATCGCCACGATGAAGCGCACCGGCGAGGACATGAACGAGATCTACAAGGAGACCTCGCTGGGCGGCCTGGCCGTGGGCCTGTCGGTCAACCGCGTGGAGTGCTGAGGGCTAGACCAGCCGCTCCAGGCCCGCCCGCGCCGCCTTCAGGAACACGCTGGGCAGGGCGGTGAGGCCCTCGTGTGGGGTCCAGACGAAGTCGCCGGCGACGTCGGCTTCGGCGACCATCACCCGCAGGGTCAGCGAGAAGTGGGTGAAGAGGTGCTCCACCGCCCCCAGGTCGCGCCAGGGCGCCAGGATCGGGGCGGCGCGGGCGGCCTCGTCATCCGTCCACGGGCGATCCCGCCAGTCGGAGGTCGGCAGGCCCAGCATGCCGCCCAGCAGGCCCTTGTCGGGACGCCGCACCAGCGCCGTCTCGCCCCGGCGGCTGACCACATAGGCCACGCCGTGGCGGCGGGGGCGGTCGGCCTTGCGGGTCTTGCGGGGATAGGTTTCCGGCGCGCCCTTGGCCCTGGCCGCGCAGAAGGTCTCCACCGGGCAGCGGTCGCACAGCGGGGCCTTGGGCTTGCAGACCGTGGCCCCCAGGTCCATCAGCGCCTGGGCCCAGTCGCCGGGGCGCTCGCCCGTGACCAGCAGGCCGGCCAGGCGCTTCAGTTCCGGCTTGGCGTCGGGCACAGGGGCCTCGACCGCGAACAGCCGCGCCATCACCCGCTCGACATTGCCGTCGACCACGTTGGCCGGCCGGTCGAAGGCGATCGCCGCCACGGCCGCGGCGGTGTAGGCGCCCACGCCCGGCAGGGCCAGGAGGCCCGCCTCGGTGTCGGGGAACTCGCCGCCGTGCTGGCTGGCCACCGCGCGGGCGCAGGCCAGCAGGTTGCGGGCGCGGGCGTAGTAGCCAAGGCCCGCCCAGGCGGCCATCAGCTCGCCGTCCTGCTCGGCCGCCAGGGCCTCGACCGTGGGCCAGCGCTGGGTGAAGGCCAGGAAGTAGGGCGTGGCGTGCGGCACGGTGGTCTGCTGCAGCATCACCTCCGACAGCCACACCCGGTAGGGATCGCTGCGCAGGCCCATGGCGCCGGCGGCGGGGCCGGTTCGCCACGGCAGCACCCGCGCCTCGCGGTCGTACCAGGAAAGCAATGCGGAGCGGATCGCGGCGACGTCGGTCATTGTCCGCCTCCTATCGCAAATCCGCGCGCGATAGGGGAGAGGCATGCTAGCATGACGCCGCAATGTATCGCCGCACGCTGCCCACGGCCGACGAGGCCCTGAAGATCCTGTCGCGCCGCCGCACCCGGCCGCCGATGCGCGTGCCCCCGCCGGCCGGCAAGAGCCTGGCCAAGTTCATCCGCGAACTCGACAAGAAGCACGGCCAGGGCCCCGGCGCGCTGCAGGCCCGCTGGAAGGAGATCGTCGGCGAGAGCCTGGCCCGCCGCACCGAACCGGTCCGCATCATCAAGAGCCGCACCGGCGAGGGCGGCACGCTGGAACTGCGCGTCGACGGCCCGGTGGCCTCGCTGATCCAGCACCAGGTGCCGCAGATCACCCAACGCCTCGACCTGCTGCTGGGCAAGGGTGCGGTGACCCGGCTGCGGATCGTCCAGGGCCCCGTGCGCGTCGCCGCGACGGCCGCCTCGGCCCCGCCGCGTCCGCGCCGCCGCCCGCCGCTCGACGCGGCCAAGGAGCGCGACCTGGCCGCCGGCCTGTCGGACCAGCCCGACGGCCCGCTGAAGGAGGCCCTGCTGAAACTCGGCCGGGGCGTCCTGCGCAACGAAAGTTGACAACCTTCGCGGGTTGCCGCTGATGCGCGAAAGCCTCATCCGCGCCATTTTCTGGCTGCTAGAGAATCGCGCTTAACTTCACTGTTCACGTTCGAGGAAGACCCGACCATGCGCTCGCCCCTTCGCCGGATCCTGCTCGCCGCGACCCTGGTCGCCAGCGTCGCCGGCCTGTCCGCCTGCAACAAGACGGGTTCGACGGTCACCGCTGACGACATGAGCCTGGGCAACCCCAACGCCAAGGTCACGGTCATCGAGTACGCCTCGGCCAGTTGCGTCCACTGCGCCCGCTGGAACGAGGAAGTCTTCCCGGCCTTCAAGCAGAAGTACATCGACACCGGCAAGGTGAACTACGTCTACCGCGAGTTCCTGACCGCCCCGCCGCAGGTGGCCGCCGCCTCGTTCCTGCTGGCCCGCTGCGCCGGCAAGGACAAGTACTTCTCGGTGCTGGATTCGGTGTACCGCTCGCAGGAAGAGATGTTCTCGACCGGCGACTATCGCGGCGTGCTGCTGCGCATCGCCCAGTCGTCGGGCCTGAACGAGCAGCAGTTCGACGCCTGCGTCAGCGACGAGAAGGCCCTCAAGGCCCTCAACGACCGCATCGAGCGCTACTCCAAGGAAACCGACATCAAGGGCACCCCGACCTTCGTCATCAACGGCAAGAAGCTGAACGAAGACGGCGGCGAGGCCCCGCTGGCCCAGCTGGACGCCGCCATCGCCGCGGCGAGCAAGTAGGCATGACTCTGGACCGGCGCGCGCTGATCGTATCGGGCCTGGCGGCCGCGACCGCCATGCCTGCGCTGGCGCGCGCCGCGCCCTTGCCGGCCCAGCCCGGCGACCACGTGCTGGGCTCGGCCAAGGCCAAGGTGCAGATCGTCGAGTACGCCTCGATGAGCTGCGGCCACTGCGCCCACACGGCCATGGAGGTCATGCCGGCGATCAAGAAGCGCTACATCGACACGGGCAAGGCCCGGCTGGTGTTCCGCGAGTTCCTGACCCCGCCCTACGACCTGGCCGGCGCCGGCTTCCTGCTGGCCAACCGCGTGCCGCCGGCCCGCTATTTCGAGGCCGTCGACGCGATCTTCGCGGCCCAGAAGACCATGTACCAGACCGGCGACTACTGGGGCGGCCTGCTGGGCGTGGCCAAGCGCTTCGGTCTGACCGAGGCCCAGCTGGAAGCCACGCTGAACGACAAGGCCGCCCTGGCCGCCCTCAACGCCCGCGTCGAGGCCGCCGCCAAGCGCGACAAGATCGAGGGCACGCCGACCTTCTTCGTCAACGGCGCCGAACTGGTCGGCGACGTCACGGTGGAAGACCTGGCCCAAGCCATCGACAAGGCCCTTAAGGCCTAGAGGGCGGGCGCGGCCGTGCAGTTCCAGCGCCTGCGCCTGTCCGGCTTCAAGTCCTTCGTCGAGCCGACGGAGTTCCGGATCGAGCCTGGCCTGACGGGCATCGTCGGGCCCAACGGCTGCGGCAAGTCCAACCTGCTGGAAGCCCTGCGCTGGGTGATGGGGGCCAACTCCGCCAAGGCGATGCGCGCCGGCGGCATGGACGACGTGATCTTCGCCGGCAGCGGCAATCGTCCGCCGCGCAACCACGCCGACGTCACCCTGACCATCGACAACGCCGACCGCACCGCGCCGGCCGCGTTCAACGACGATCCGGTGCTGGAGGTCGTGCGCCGCATCGATCGCGGGGCCGGCTCGACCTACCGCATCAACGGCCGCGAGGTGCGGGCCCGCGACGTCCAGCTCTTGTTCGCCGACGCCTCGACGGGGGCCAATTCGCCGGCCTTGGTGCGCCAGGGCCAGATCAGCGAACTGATCGGCGCCAAGCCGCAGAACCGCCGCCGCATCCTGGAAGAGGCCGCCGGGGTCTCGGGGCTGCACACCCGCCGCCATGAGGCCGAGCTGCGCCTGCGCGCCGCCGAAAGCAATCTCGCCCGGCTGGAAGACGTGGCCCGCGAACTTGAGACGGCGCTGAACCGCCTCAAGCGCGAGGCCCGCCAGGCCGAGAAGTACAAGCGCCTGTCGGCCGAGATCCGCGCCGTGCAGGGCGCGGTGCTGTTCGCCCGCTGGACCGAGGCCCGCGACACGCTGGAGCGCACCCAGTCCGAGGCCACCCAGTCGGCCCGCGACGTCGAGGAGACCGCCCGCGCCGCCGCCGCCGGCCAGGGCGCGATCGTCACCGCCGAGGCCGCCATGCCGCCGCTGCGCGAAGAGGCGGCCATCGCCCAGGCGGTGCTGGGCCAGCTGGCCATCCAGAAGGATCGCGCCGAGCGCGACGCCCAGGCGGCCGCCGCCGAGTTCCAGCGCCTGTCGGCCGATCTTTCCCGCATCGACGACGACCGCGCCCGCGAGCAGCAGGCGGCCGAGGACGCCGGGCGCTCGCTGGCCCGCATCGAGCCGGAACTGGCCGAGGTGCGCGGCCTGATCGCCGCCGCGCCCGAGCGCGGCCCCGAGCTGGAGACCGCCGCCAAGGCCGCCGAGGCCGCCCGCGCCGAGGCGGACACCGCCGTCGAGCGCCTGGCCGCCCAGTCGGCGGCGGAAGAGGCCCGCGCCCGCGCCGCGGCCCAGCGGCTGGCCGAGGCCGAAAGCCGTCTGGCCCGCAC
>NZ_JBFTJR010000050.1:0-36903 GCF_056395525.1 Caulobacter sp. 10L414 | reverse complement strand
CCGAGGCGCCGCGCGGCAGGCCAAGGGCGTGCTCGCCCTCGACGCCGGCGGGCGGGGGCGCGTCGGGCGCGATGGTCGGAACGGCCGCCTCTTCCCCGGCCAGGGCGAACCGCGCGCGGGCCCGGGCGAAGCGGGCGTCGGCGTTGGCGGGATCTTCCAGCCAGGTCTCGCCCCGCTCAGTGAGCCAGTCGCGCAAGACCTGCCGGCGCGCCGCCAGCAGCGGCCGCAGCACGAACACGCCCCGCCCCTGCGGCCAGGCCGGCGACGGCGCCCATTGGCGCGGATCGGGGGTGCTTGAGCCTTCGGCCCGCATCCGGGCGGCTTCCAGACGGTCGTCGGCGGTATGGCCCAGCAGCAGCACCCGAGCGCCCGCCTCGCGGGCGGCGGCGGCCAGCAGGGCGTGACGCGCCGCGCGGGCGGCCGCCGGCAGGCCCGTGGCGGGCTTGTCGCCGGTCCAGGCCAGCGCCCGGGCCTCGGCGCCCAGGCGGCGGGCCTTGGCCACGGCCTCGGCCGTCCATCCGGCGCTGGCGGGGTTGAGGCCGTGATCCACGGTCAGGGCCAGGACCGGCCGACCTTGCCCGGCGGCCCAGTCCAGCGTCAGGCGCAGCAGCGCCAGGCTGTCGCCGCCACCGGAAAAGCCGACGGCCAGGGGCGTGGTCGCTCCTGGCCGCAGACGCCGTTTCAGGACGGCCTGGAAGTCTTCGGTCAGGCCGCGCACTTGGCCTGGGTGCGGGTGCTCTTGGCCTTGCCGACCACGTCGGCCGGCGCCTTGGGGTAGCGCTTGGCCAGCTCGTCGAGCGTGCGGCAGGCGTCGGCGGGCTTCTTCAGCGCCACCAGCGAGCGCGACAGCTTCAGCACGGCGTTCGGCGCCCAGCTGGTCTGCGGCCAGCCGCGCACCGCGCCCAGATAGGAACCGGCCGCGTCGCCATAGGCCTCGCGCACGAACTGGGTCTCGCCCAGCCAGTAGCGGGCTTCGGGGGCCTTGGCGTCGTCGGGATAGGCCTCGACGAAGCCGCCGAAGGCGTTCTCGGCGCCGGCGTAGTCGCCGTCCAGCAGCAACTGGCGGGCTTGCTTGAAGGCCGTGGCCGGATCGGCCGGGACGGCCGGCGCGGCGGCGACCTGAGCGGCCGCGGCGTTGGCGGCGGCGGTCTCCAGCGTGGTGATCTTGCCTTCCAGGGCGGCCAGGCGCTGCTCCAGCTGGTCGGCGCGGGTCTTCTGGCTGTCGGCGCCGCGGCGGGCCTGGTCGATGTCGTGGGTCAGAACTTCGTTCTGGCCGTTCATCTTCTGGATCGTCTGCTCCAGGTCGCTGATCCGCTCGTTGAGCGCGGCGATCTGGGCGTCGGTCTCGGCGGTCTGGACGACGACGGGCTTGCCCGTGTCGCGCCCCTGGAAGACGATCGCCCGCAGCTCGCGAACGACCTTTTCCATCTTCTCGATGCGCTTGGCCGAGCGGTCGTCCAGCGGGTCGGGCATCGGCGTCTGGGCCAGGGCCGGCGCGGCGGCGCAGACCATGAGGACGGAGGCGAGGAGCGCGGATTTCAGCTTCATGTCGACGATTATGCCCCGGTTGCGGACAAAAGTGCGGCCAGAAACGCGGCCAGAAAAAAGGCCCCCCTCCGCAAGGAGGAGGGCCTTCGTTCAGATCAGGCGGTCAGGCCTTAGCGCGCGCCCTCGGTGATGGCGGTGCGGGCGTTGCGGTTCTTGGCCCACGCGTCTTCGGTGGTGCCCGGATCCAGCGGACGCTCCTTGCCGAACGAGATCGTCTCGATGCGCGAGGCGGCGACGCCCTGTCCGATCAGGAACTCACGGACGGCGTTGGCGCGACGGGCGCCCAGGGCCAGGTTGTACTCGCGGGTGCCGCGTTCGTCGGCGTTGCCTTCGATGCGGACGCGCACGGCCGAGTAGCGGGCCAGCCATTGGGCCTGGCCGGCCAGCACGGGCTGGGCGTCGGCGCGGACCGTGTATTCGTCGGTGTCGAAGTAGACGCGGTCGCCGACGTTGACGACGAAGTCCTGCACGGTGCCCGGCAGCGGACCGGTCGGCTGCGCATCCGGGGTCGGCGGCGGGGTGTAGGGACGGGTCGGTTCAGCCGGTTGCTGCGGAGCCGGCGGGGTTTCGACCGGACCGGCCGGCTTCGGGCGCGTACAGGCGGCAACCGAAGCGACGGCCAGACCGATCAGCGCCAGTCGGGCGGCGCTCTTGATGTCGAAGCTCATCCAGTATCTCCTCAAGTCTAGGTACGGCCTGGGTTCAAAACTCTTACCGGCGCTGCTCTTGCTCCGCCCCGCAAAAACGTTCCCTGGACCTCACAATGGCGTCAGTTGGACGCTGCTCCACCTCGTTTCACCTGTCGGGTGAACGACGGATGAACAGCCACGCTCCAACGCGCCGAGCCTGTGGAAAGTTGCGAAACCTTCTTATTCCGCGGCTTTCCACGCCCGATATCAGTCCAGCAGCGGCGACCAGGCCGGATCGGACGCCGCGCCCGGATAGGCGGCGGGACGCAGGATTCGGCCGGTGATGTCGACTGTCCAGAGACGCGGATTGCCCGCCGAGCTCTCGCGGAAGAACATCAGCACCCGCCCGTTGGGCGCCCAGGTGGGACCCTCGTCCAGGTAGCTGGTGGTCAGGAGCCGCTCGTCGCCGCCGTCGGTGCGCATGACGCCGATGTGGAACTGGCCGCCGGTCTGCTTGGTGAAGGCGATGTAGTCGCCGCGCGGGCTCCAGACGGGCGTGGTGTAGCGGCCGCCGCCGTAGGAGATGCGGCGCACGCCCGAGCCGTCGGCGTTCATCACGTAGAGCTGGGCCTGGCCGCCGCGGTCGGAGTTGAACACGATCTTGCTGCCGTCCGGCGAGAACGACGGCGAGGTGTCGATGGCCGGGTCGGTGGTGATGCGGGTCGACTGGCGGGTGCGCAGGTCCAGCACGTAGATGTCGCTGTTGCCGCCCTTCTCGACCGAGAAGGCCACCTTCTTGCCGTCCGGCGAGAAGCGCGGGGCGAACACCATGCCGGGGAAGCGGCCGACCGTTTCCTGGCGGTTCGTCTGCAGGTTCAGCAGGTAGATGCTCGACCCCGTCGGCCGCAGGGCCATGTAGGTCAGCTCCTGGCTGGTGGCCGAGAAGCGCGGGGTCATCACGATCGACGAGCCGTCGGTGATGAACTGCGGGTTGGCGCCGTCCTGATCCATGATGCCCAGGCGCTTGACGCGGGACAGCTTGGGGCCGCTCTCGGCGACGAAGGCCACGCGGGTGTCGAAATAGCCCTTCTCGCCGGTCAGGCGCTCATAGACCGCGTCGCTGATCTTGTGGGCCACCCGGCGCCAGTTCTCGGCCGTCGAGGTGAACTGCAGGCCCAGCAACTGCTGCTGGCTGAAGGTGTCCCACAGGCGGAAGTCGACGCGCAGCGAGCCGTCGGCGCCCACCGTCACCTGGCCGTTGATCAGGGCCTGGGCCCCGGTGCCCTGCCAGTCGGGAAAACGCGGCTGGATGTTCACGTCGGTCAGCTTGTCGGGCACGCCGGCCACGTTCAGCGGCTGGAACAGGCCCGAGCGCTCGAGATTGCCGCTGATGACCTGGGCGATGTCGGCGCCGCGCTGGGCGCCGGCGAAGGCCGGGATCGCCACGGGCATCGGCTTGACCGCGCCCTTGTCGATGTCGATCTCGATCTGGGCGCTGGCCACGCCCGGCAGGGCGGCCGCGAACGCGCCGCCCGCCAGGGCGAGGGTCACGGCGAGGAGCGGCGTGGCGAGGGTCCGCTTGGCGCGGGCGCTCTTGGCGATCATCGTCGGGCTTCCTTCCATTCTTCTTCTTTGCGGCGTTGCTGGAACGCCTAACGCGCGGCGCAGGCGTCGCGCGCCTTGAAGTTCAGGTTTAGCTGGGTGTTGTAGTAGTCCGGCGGCAGGCCTTCGAACGGGGCCGACTGGAAGACCGCGCGGATCGCCCGCTCGGCCTCGGTCTTGACGATGGCGTCGCTGGAGTTCTCCGCCCCGCCGGCGGTCACCTGGCCGGAGACGCGGCCGTTGCTCGCCAGCTTGAAGCTGAGCTTGATCTGCATCGAACCGCCGCCCACGACCTCGCAGTTGGGGTTCCAGCGCCGCTGGATCTCGTCCTTCATGCCGCTGATCGCGGCCGCCTGCATGGCCGTCATCTGGCCAGCGCCCGGGCGGGCCTGGGCGGCGGTCTCCGGACGGTTCGTCTGGCCCTTGGGCGCGGACGAGGCCGGCTTGCCGGCGGGCTTGGCCGTCTTCGACAGCGTCTTCTCCAGCGACGAGAAGAAGTCGGGCTCGGGCTTGGCCGGGGTCGGCTTCTGCGGCGTCGGCTTCGGGGTCGGCTGCGGCGGCTTGGGCGCCGGGCTCGGCGCGGGCTTGGGCGGCGTCGGCTGAGGCTTGGGCGTCGGCGCGGGCTGCGGCTTGGGCGGCGCGGGCTGGGGCGTCGGCGCGGGCGTCGGCGCCGGCGGTTCGGGCGTGGCCTCGGGCACGGGCTCGATCGTCTCGGCCGGCTGCTCGACCGGATCCTCGATGGCCGGGCGCACGTTGGTCGGCCCCTCGGTGACGATGGTCACCGGCACGCTCTCGCCGATGACGATCTTCTTGGACGTCTTCCACGGCCAGCCGATCATCACCGCCGCCACCACCGCGGCGTGGAGCGCGACCGAGCCCAGCAGGGCCGGAGACAGCTTGTTGCGTTCTTCCCGCATCAGGCTTGGACGTTCCCTACTGAGCCGGGCGCAGTTCGCCGCCGCCGACCGGCTGGGCGTCCTGCGGGGCCGCGCCCGACGACGGACCGCCGGTGTCGGTCAGCAGGTTGATCTTGGTGAAGCCGGCCTTCGACAGGGCCGCCATGACCTGGGCGACCACCTCGTAGGGGGCCTTGCCGTCGGCGCGCACATAGATCGGCTTGTCGGTCGCATCGCCGGCCTTGGCCGTGACCACCGAGGCGAACTCGGTGAACGGCGCCTGGTCCTCGCCGATGAACACCGCGCCGTCGTGGCGGACCGACACGGTGATCGGCTCCTGCTCGTTCTTCAGCGCGCCGGCTTCGGTCTTGGGCAGCTCCAGCTCCACGCCCGAGGTCAGCAGCGGGGCGCTGATCATGAAGATGATCAGCAGCACCAGCATCACGTCGACCAGCGGGGTGACGTTGATCTCGGACAGGGCCCCCTTGCCGCGACGGCGGCGGCGGCGGCCGCGACCGCCGCCCGAGGTGGCGAAGGCGTCGTTTGCGGACATCGCCATGGGATCAGACCCGCTCGCTCAGGCGACGCTGGATGGCGGTCGACAGGTCGTCGGCGAAGTTCTCCAGGCGGCCGGCGTACTTGCCCGCGTCGGTCGAGAACTTGTTGTAGGCGATGTAGGCCGGGATGGCGGCGATCAGGCCGATGGCGGTGGCGAACAGGGCCTCGGCGATCGACGGGGCGACCACGGTCAGCGAGGTGTTCTTGGCCGCGGCGATGCTCTGGAAGGCGTGCATGATGCCCCAGACGGTGCCGAACAGGCCGATGAAGGGCGAAGCGGTGGCGACGATGGCCAGGCTGCCCAGGCCCTCTTCGGCCTTGGCGCTCTCGCGGGCGATCTGGGTGTCGAGCACGCGGTCGATCCGCTGGGAAAGCAGGGCCACCTGGCCCTCGCTCTGCACGCCCTTGGCCTTGGCTTCGCGCCATTCCTTCAGCGCCGCCTGCAGCATGCGCGGCAGGGCGTGGCGCGGGTTCGAGCCGGCCTCGCCGGCGACGTCCTCCAGCGAACGACCCGAACCGACCTGCTCCTCGAAGCGGTCGGCGGCGCGGTTCAGCGCGGCGAAACGGAACAGCTTGTCGAGAATGACCGCCCAGGAGCCCAGAGAGGCGAGGATCAGACCGATCATCACCAGCTTGACCACCCAGTCGGCGTTCAGGAACAGCGTGATGAAGGAGAAGCTTTCGGGGCTGGCGGCGGCGTCCATGCGGGGTCCTGTTCCGTTGGGGCGTCAATCTAGGGCGCTTCGGGCGAAGTGTGTGCGTCTGCCCGCTCGAATGCGCCCCAGGCACTAAGGTGATTGGTCTGCGCCTTACTGCATGAAGCGGCGCAATGTTGAAACTATGACATTGGTTGCAGGCGGCCCATTTTTCACCGACCAGCGATCTTCATTGTCACGCAGGCGCCGTCAGCTCTCTTCGGGAGCGAGCCAGGGGACGACCTTGGCGGTCATCTCGGCCGACGGCTTGCGCGGGCGGCCGTCCAGGCTGATGCAGACGGCCTCGACATTGGCCGCGCAGACCAGCTCCTCGCCGCGGGTGATCCACTGCTTGGCCAGCAGGCGCACGCCCTTGATGCGGTTCCACACCGTGTGCACCACCAAGGCGTCGTCGACCCTTGCCGCGCGCTTGAAGTCGATCTCCATGCGGGTGATGGCGAAGGCCGTGTCGATGGTCGCCAGTTCGGTGTGCGACACCCCGATCATCCGGAAGAAGTCGCTGCGTCCGCGCTCGAAGTAGCGCAGGTAGTTGGCGTGATAGACGATCCCCGAAAAGTCGGTGTCCTCGTAATAGATGCGGACGGGCAGCTGGTGCTCGGTCCCGACGAAGACGCCGGCGGTGGGTTCGGGACGATCGGTCATGGCGCGCCTTTGCTTCCCTCTCCCAGAGGGAGAGGGAGGGGCCCATGCAAAGCATGGGAGGGTGAGGGGTTAAAACGGTCGAGGGCGAAACCCCTCATCCTCCCACGCCCTGCGGGCGCGGGCCCCTCCTTCTCCCTCTGGGAGAAGGATTTCAAACCTCGTCCCCGAACAGCCCGCCCTGCGCGCCCGGAGGGGCGGCGGGCGGCGTCAGGCCCAGGTGCAGATAGGCCTTGCCGCAGGCCATGCGGCCGCGCGGCGTGCGCTGGATGAAGCCCTGCTGCATCAGGTAGGGCTCGATGACGTCTTCCACCGCGTCGCGGGCCTCGGCGATGGCGTAGGCGATGGTCTCCACGCCCACCGGCCCGCCGCCATAGTGCTCGATCATGGCCCGCAGGTAGCGGCGGTCGAGGCTGTCGAGACCGCTCTCGTCGACCTCCAGGCGGGCGAGCGCCATGGCCGCGGCCTTGCGGTCGATGACCTGCGCGCCGTCGGCGGTGGCGAAGTCGCGCACCCGGCGCAGCAGCCGGCCGGCGACGCGCGGCGTGCCCCGGGCGCGCTTGGCGATTTCGTCGGCGCCGTCGTCCGACAGCGGCGCGCCCATCTTGCGCGCGCCGTGCAGCAGCACGTGGCGAAGTTCGCGCGGGGTGTAGAACTCCAGCCGCACCGGAATGCCGAAGCGATCGCGAAGCGGCGTGGCCAGCATGCCCGCCCGCGTCGTGGCGGCCACCAGGGTGAAGGGCGCCAGGTCGATGCGGATCGAGCGGGCCGACGGCCCCTCCCCGATCACCAGGTCGAGCACGTGGTCCTCCATCGCCGGATAGAGGATCTCCTCGACGTTCGACGACAGCCGGTGGATCTCGTCGATGAACAGGACGTCGTTGGGCTCGAGATTGGTCAGGATCGCCGCCAGGTCGCCGGGCTTGTTCAGCACCGGGCCGGAGGTGGCGCGGAAGTTCACGCCCAGCTCGCGGGCGACGATCTGGGCCAGGGTGGTCTTGCCCAGGCCCGGCGGGCCGAACAGCAGCACGTGGTCGAGGGACTCGCCCCGCCCCTTGGCCGCCTCGATGAAGATCCGCAGGTTGGCCTTGGCCTGCTCCTGGCCGACGAACTCGGCCAGGGTCTGGGGCCGCAGCGCGCGGTCGGTGGACGGAACCTGATCGCCCATCTGGGCTTCGCCGGAGATGATGCGGGTCATGCGCTGACCCCCTCCGGCCCTTCGGGCCACCTCCCCCAGAGGGGGAGGATCTGGAGCGCCAAGATGCTCCCCCTCTGGGGGAGCTGTCGCGGAGCGACTGAGGGGGTCTTACGCCAGATCATCGACCCAGCTCCTGCAGGCCCGCCTTGATCAGCGCCTGCACCGACGCGTCATCCCCCAGCTTCGCCGCGGCGGCCTCGACCACGCGGCGGGCGTTCACCTCGGCCACGCCCAGGCCCATCAGGGCGGCGACGGCGTCGCCGGTGGCGGCGGGCTTGGCGGGGGCCGACGGGGCGGCGGCGGCAGAGGACGGCGCGCTCATCAGCACCGGTCCGTCGGTGATCGGCTTGCCCTTCAGTTCGGTGACGATGCGCAAGGCTAGCTTGGGCCCCACCCCGTTGGCGCGGCCGACGGCGGCCTTGTCCTCGCGCGCCACCGCCGAGGCCAGTTCGGCCGGCGAGAGCACGTCGAGCACGGCCATGGCGGCTTTCGGCCCCACGCCCTGGATCGCCTGCAGCAGCACGAAGGCGCGGCGGTCGTCGCGGGTCAGGAAGCCGTACAGGCGCAGGCCCTGGTTCTCGCTCCACTGGCTTTCGACGTGAACGAGGGTCTCCTCGCCCAGGGCCGGCAGGCGCTGGAGGGTGCGCTGGCCGCAGCGGACGATGTAGCCGACGCCCATGACGTCGATCAGGGCCTCTTCCTCGCCGACCTCGGCGACGGCGCCTCGCAGGCGTCCGATCATGCGACTCTCCTCGCCGTGCGGGCGTGGGCGTGGGCGATGGCGACGGCAAGCGCGTCGGCGGCGTCGGCCGTGGGCGAGCCGGCGGTCGGCAGCAGGCGGGCGATCATGAAGGCGACCTGGGCCTTGTCGGCCGCGCCGGTGCCCACCACCGCCTTCTTGACCACGGGGGCAGAATATTCAGCGACCAGCAGGCCGGCGCGGGCCGGAGCGATCATCGAGGCGGCGCGGGCGTGGCCCAGCTTCAGCGTCGACTGGGCGTTGGTGTTGACGAAGGTCTCTTCCACCGCCGCCTCGTCGGGGGCGTGCTGCTCGATCACCGCGCACACGCCTTCGAACAGGGTCAGCAGGCGGTCGGAGAAGGCGGCCTTCTCATCCGGCGCGATCACGCCGTGGGCGATGTGGGTGATGCGCGAGCCGGCCACGCCGATCACGCCCCAGCCGGTGCGGCGGAGGCCCGGATCGAGACCGAGGATGCGCAGGGGACGATTCGCGTTCATCATGTGTTCTCGCAGTCTCGCCCTTTCCTGTCGCCAGGAAAAGCCGCGTCATGCTTAAGCACAGGTTAATGCAAAGCCCTTGTTTGGCGCATGTGGCTTGCGCACGGACGCGAAGCCCGCTCCTGTTCCGGCCACGTTTTGCGACACTCGAAGGTCGGACCATGCGCCTGAAGGCCCTTTTCGCCACCACCGCGGCCCTCGCCGCCCTTCCCGTCCTGGCCCACGCCCAGCCGACGCCCGGCCCGCAGGTCACGCCCCGCGCCGACCAGAGCGCCTTCCGCGAGCTCTACAAGGAGCTGGTCGAGATCGACACCACCCTGTCGAAGGGCAGTTGCACCGCCGCCGCCGAAGCCATGGGCGCGCGCCTGAAGGCGGCCGGCTATCCGGAAGCCGACGTCAAGGTCGTGGTCGATCCGAAATATCCGCGCGAGGGCAGCCTGGTGGCCGTGCTGCGCGGAACCGACGCCAAGTCCAAGCCCATGCTGCTCTTGGCCCACATCGACGTGGTCGAGGCCAAGCGCGAGGACTGGACGCGCGACCCGTTCAAGCTGGTCGAGGAGAACGGCTACTTCTACGGACGCGGCACGTCGGACGACAAGGCGCAGGCCGCCATCTGGGCCGACACCCTGGTCCGCCTCAAGCAGAGCGGCTTCAAGCCCAAGCGCGACATCAAGATGGCGCTGACCTGCGGCGAGGAGAGCGAGGGCTACAACGGCATCGAGGACCTGGTGAAGAACCACCGCCCGCTGGTCGACGCTGAGTTCGCGCTGAACGAGGGCGCCGACGGCTTGCTGGACGAAACCGGCAAGGAAGTGGTGCTCGAGGTGCAGGCCGGCGAGAAGGTCTATCAGGACTTCACCCTGACCGCGACGAACCCCGGCGGCCACTCCAGCCGCCCCGTGCCGGACAACGCCATCTATCACCTGACGGCCGCCGTCGACCGCATCGGCGCCTACCAGTTCCCGACCCGCTTCATCGACGCCACGCACGGTTACTTCACCCAGATGCAGGCCCGCGTGCCGGCCGAGCAGGCCGCCGCCATGAAGGCGCTGGTCGCCGACGTCAGCGATCCGGCGGCCCTGAAGGTGCTGACCAAGGACGCCGGCTGGAACTCGATCCTGCGCACCACGTGCGTGGCCACCATGGTCAACGCCGGCCACGCGCCCAACGCCCTGCCCCAGCGCGCCACCGCCAACATCAACTGCCGCATCCTGCCGGGCACGCCGGTCGAGGAGGTGAAGGCCAAGCTGACCGAGCTGGTCGCCGACCCGGCCGTGACCGTCACCCTGGCCCACGAGGCCAAGCCGGTCTCTCCGCCCCCGGCCCTGACGCCGGCGATCATGGGTCCGATCCAGAAGAACGCCGCCAAGCAATGGCCCGGCGTGCCGATCGTGCCGATCCTGCTCACCGGCGCCACCGACGGCGTGCACACCAACGCCGCCGGCATCCCGACCTATGGCGTCAGCGGCCTGTTCGGCAACGCGGACGGCGACGGCGTGCACGGCCTCAACGAGCGCATGCGGGTGAAGTCGCTCTATGACGGGCGGGATTTCCTCTACGCGCTGGTCAAGGACTACGCGGGCGGAAAGTAGGGCGTCGAACGCGTCGGGGCGTCGTCGCCATGGCGGCGCCCCCGCGCATTTGAAAGATCGGAGGACAGGCGCGTGTATTTTCCGGATCTGAGCCCCTACAGCTACGGCAAGGGGATCGTCGAGGTCGGCGTCTACAACGTCGGCTGGCTGTCGAGCGCCCGCGACTATTCCCAAGGGCCCTGCCCCGAGGGCTTCCTCGCCAGGATCGACCAACGGGCGCAGTCGCCGGTGAACCTCTTTCGGGGCAGCCACCTGTGCGAGTTCTGCCCGCCTCCGGAAACGGAGATCCGCAACGGGATGGAGTTCATCAAGCCGCTCCCGGAAAGAATGGGCGACGGCGAGATCCGGGTCGTCGGGCGCGACGGCGCCGTCTACGCCGCGCCGGTGATGATCGCCCACTACATCCGCGAGCACGGCTACCTGCCGCCCCGGCAGTTCATTGACGCCGTGATCGAGGATCATCCGTCCAGCGACAAGCCCCGCCTGACCATCGGCGTGATCGGCGACGACAAGGAAAAGGCGCAGCTGCTCGCCACCCTGTCCGAGATCGCCAACCAGCCGAAATAGGACCGTTCAGTCCTCCTCGTCTTCGTCGTCGTTGAAGGCGCCGAAACGGGTCAGCCCCTCGATCTGGGTCGCGCCGCCGCGCTTGAGCACGGTGCGCACCTTGCCCGCGCCGCTGGCGGCCACAGCGTCGGCCAGTTCGCGCGAGTGGGTGACCAGCCAGACCTGCGAGCGACGGGCGGCCCGCACGATCAGCGAGGCCAGCGGCTCCATCAGGTCGGGATGCAGGCTGGCCTCGGGCTCGTTCAGGGCGATGAACGGCGGCAGACGATAGGACAGCAGCGCCCCGGCCAGGCCCAGGAACTGCAAGGTGCCGTCCGACAGCTCCGCGGCCTCGAACAGGCGCTGGGGGAAGTCTGGATAGGTGAGGCCGAAACTCGCCCAGCGACCGGGCGCCGGGATGTGCAGGCGCGCGCCCGGAAAGGCCCTGTCGACGGCCTCGTCCAGGTCGGCCGTGTCCTGCCGGATATGGGCCAGGGTGGCGAACACCGCGGCCAGATCGGCGCCGTCAGAGGCCAGGGTCGGGGTCGCCACAGCGGGACAGGGCCGGCGCAGCGGCGAGTCCGCGTCGGTGCGCAGGCCGTGATAGAACCGCCACTGCAGCAGGGTGCGGCGCACGGCGTCCAGTTCGGGATAGCGCGAGGGATCCTCCAGCCGGCCCAGCACCGTCTCGGACGGCAGCAGATCGATGTCGAGGTCGGCGGGCCGGCCGTCGCCGTCGCGCGCCATGACCGACGCGCCCTTGCGGTCCAGCAGCCGCACCGTGCGGGCGCGGGTGACCAGCGACAGGCTCTCGGTCTTGATCTGCGGCTCGTTCTCGAAAGCCGCGGCGGTCACCCTCTGCGGAAAGCCGACCACCACCTCGTAGCGATAGACGGTCGCGCCGTGCTCCAGGCCGACGGCCAGGGTCAGTTCCGGCTGGCCGCGACGCCGCCCAGCCCACAGCGCCGACTGCAGGCCGCCCTGCCGCACGAGGTCGCCGGCCAGGGTGTTCGCCGCGGCCGACCGCAGCAGTTCCAGCGCGCCGTAGAGGTTGCTCTTGCCCACGCCGTTGGCGCCGACGAAGACGTCGAGATCCGAGAACGGATAGGCCACCCGCATGAGCGAGCGATAGCCTTCGGCTTTGAAGTCCCGGGCCGTCAGGCTCATGCATCGACTCGCGCTAAGGATGTGCCGAACTTAGAGCGCGCCGGACGCTTCCGCCAACTCCACCCAGCCGAACAGGGCCTTGAGGATCAGCGCCCGCACCGCCGGAGCGTCGACGCCCACGCAGACCTCGGCGTTGGGCTCGCCCTCGACGCGCTCGATGCGTCCCTGGCGTTCGCCGTCGAGGATCACCCGCAGGCGCGCCGGCTCGAAGGCGAAGGCCTCGGGCGCCGCCAGGCTGGCGGCGGCGACGGCGTCGTGGGGGTGGCAGCCCTCCGCGCCCCAGGCCTTCTGGTGGAAGGCAATGTACGGCCCCGCCGCGCGGGTCAGCCGCACCGACAGCGGACTGCCGCAGCAGCGCGCGCCGCTGTCGAGGTCGGCGGCGGTGATGGTCACCTGGCTGGTGACGTCCAGCGGCACGAGGCGCGGCTTGACCCCCGCCTCCAGGATCCGGGCCAGGGCCTCGGGATCGCTCCAGCTGTTGAAGTCGGCACCGCCGGCGGCCTTGCCCTGCACGGAAAAGGCGCCGGCCATGATCGTCGGCGACCAGCCGCGGAAGGCGGCCGGATCGTCCAGCAGGCCCAGCGCCAGGTTGGTCAGCGGCCCTAGGAACAGGCCCTTCACCCGTCGCCGCGCCAGGAAGGCCAGCAGGCTGACGCCGTGGCCGCGATCCAGTTCCGGCAGTTTCCAGCGCTGGGAAAAGCCCGCCCCGTTCAGCCCGTCGGGACCGTGGGCCGGGCGCATCCGCTCGACCCGACGCCGGGCCAGGCCCGCGCCGGCGCCGATATAGACCTCGGCCGCGCAGCCGGCGAGGCGCAGCACGCCCCGCGCATTGGCCGCGGCCTGGTCGACATAGGTGTTGCCGAACACGGCCGACACCGAGCCCACCTCGACGATCTCGCGGGCCCGCGCCAGCAAGGCCAGGGCGAGAGCGTCGTCCACGCCGCAGTCGGTGTCGATGTGCAGACGAAGCGCCATGGCCCCGATCATAACCGATCAGCGGGCGCGCCCGGAAGCCGTCGGCGAGCGCCGTTCAGTCCTTTCTGGGCAGGATGTCGAACTCGACCACCCGCTGGTCCTCCTCCAGGCGCCGAGCCAGCTCGCCCAGTCGCAGCGTCCCCTTTCCAGAGAACGATCCAGCCAGTTCGAACAGCGCCCCGCCGCCGATCAGTCGCTGGTTGATGCGGCCGCCTTCCAGCTCGAAGCTCGCCAGCAACCCGCGCAACTGCGCCTCGTCGACCAGGGCCTCGCGGCGGAAGCGCACGGCGATGTCGGCATAGTTCTTCTGCGGCATGTGGCGGTCGAGCCAGCGGGCGGCGCTGAGCACCACCACGCTGAGCACCGTGCCCGCGATCGCCAGGTCGTAGAGCGCCATGCCGAACAGCATGCCCAGCGCCGAGGTGATCCACAGCGAGGCCGCCGTGGTCAGGCCATGGACCGACACCCCCTGCTGGAAGATCACCCCTCCGCACAGAAAACCCACGCCGGTCAGCACCCCATGGGCCATGCGGACGGGGTCGATGCGCACGGTCTCCAGCGGCGTGTCGCCCATCCACTTCAACTGGTGCACGGCCGCCAGCATCAGCAGAGCCGAGGCCAGCGACACCAGCATGTGGGTGCGCAGGCCCGCCGGCCGCGAGCGGTACTCGCGCTCGAACCCGACCACGGCGCCGGCCGCCAGAGCGCCCAGCACGGGCAGAACATATTGCAGGGAGACGCCGTCCATGGCGGTGAAACGGCCAAGCGGGGCAAGAGGTTCGCCGGCTCGCCCAAGGCCCTTCCGCCTCCAAACGGGGGGAGAGGCGGAAGGAACCCCGGCTCGCCCGCCTCCAGGGTGGGGGACGGGGGTCGGCGGGCGCGCGGCAGGGCGACGTCTTCACGTGGACGCCGCCTCCATGTTCGCAGCTACGGCGGCCGTCGCGAGACGGATGCGCGCCCCTTCGAAAAAGTCAGCTGAAGCCGTTGACCATCTTGCGCAGGCGGCGGGCGATGTCCTCGGGACGATCGKCGATCTGGTGGAACAGGGCCTGGACCTCGGCCTCCTCCAGGCCGGCGGCGCGCAGGGTGCGCCAGGCGCCCAGCAGCGCGGCCAGGGCCACTTCCTGGCGGTCGGGAACAGCGGCGGCGACGGACATGGCGGTGGCCTCTTCAAGAACCGGGAGCGCCACAATGTTCATTTTTTGTTCTCAATGACAAGCCCCGACGCCGAGGGTTCGGCGCCGGGGCTGAAAGGCCTTAGCGGCAGACGGTGCGTTCGTAGACCGTGCCGCTGTAGCGGTCGTAGTCTCGCGTGGTCCAGCAGTCGCTGCGATGGCGGCGCGGACCGTAGTCGTAGCCGTAGTAGCGCGGCGGCGGGGCGCGATAGCCGTAGTCGTAGCCATAGGCCGGACGACCGTAATAGCGGTCGCCCCGGCGGTCGTTGTTCAGCGACGAGCCGATGGCCAGGCCCACGATGCCGCCGACGATGGCGGCGGCCGCGGCGTCGTTGCCGCGATCGCGGTGATAGTGGCGACCACGGCGCCAGTCGTCGGCCGAAGCCTGGGTGCTGGCGGCGATCATGGTCAGGGCGGCCAGGCCGGCGGCCGCGCCGCCGAGGATCTTGAACGGTTTGAAAGCCATGGCGGCCTCCTTCGGAAAAGCTTGTCCCAAGCCTGCGCGTCCGCGCCTGAACCCCGTGTGAACGATCCTGTCAGGTAGACGGAGGCCCAAGGCGCCTTTTTTGTTCACCTTTCTGCGCGATGCTTGTCCTTGAACGTGGCCAGAAGGCCATCGACGCGACGAAGGCGGACCAAGCGATGTCGAGCAACAACACGGCCTACACCCCCGGCGAAGCCCTGCAGGTGCTGTCGTTCGAAGTGGGCGCCCAGACCTACTGCGTGCCGGTCGGCACGGTGCGCGAGATCCGCGGCGTCACGCCCCCCACCCCGCTGCCCGACGCCCCGCCGCACGTGCGCGGCGTCATCAACCTGCGCGGCCAGGTGATGCCGGTCATCGACCTGTCGGCCCGCCTCGGCAAGGGTCCCGCCCAGGACGGCCCGCGCCAGGTGATCATCGTCGTCGAGAACGGCCGCGACGTCGCCGGCCTGCTGGTCGACGCGGTCTGCGACAGCTTCATCGTCGAGGCCAGCCAGATCAGCCCGCCGCCGTCGGTGGGCGACGAAGCCTCGGCCCTGGTCTCGGCCGTGGTCACGACGGAAAGCGCCATGGTGGTGCTGCTGACCGTCGACGCCATCCTGCCCGAGCGCCCGATCGCCATCGCGGCTTAAGCCTGCCTGAAATTCCCTGCGTCCTTCGAGGCTCCCCTTCGGGTCGCACCTCAGGATGAGGGACAGATTGCACTTTTCTCATCATCCTGAGGCGCCCGCGCAGCGGGCCGCGAAGGACGCACCGAACCGCCGCTTCAAACAAATGTTTCGATAGCCTCTTCCGCTCGCCCCTCCGCCGGGGCTAGGGTCTGCCGCACAACCATAAAGCGGGAGACGAGCGGATGAGGGCTGCGGTGCTGCGCGAGGTGGGCAAGCCCCTCGTCATCGAGAACGTGGCCATCGGCAAGCCCGGCCCGCGCGAGGTGCTGATCCGCACCAAGGCCGCCGGCGTCTGCCACTCCGACCTGCACTTCGTCGAAGGCTCCTATCCCCATCCCCTGCCCGCCGTGCTGGGCCACGAGAGCGCCGGGATCGTCGAGGCGGTCGGCGACGAGGTTCGCACCGTCAAGGTCGGTGACCACGTCATCACCTGCCTGTCGGTCTATTGCGGCCACTGCGAGGTCTGCCTCACCGGCCACATGAGCCTGTGCACCAGCTCGGAGACCAAGCGGCCCAAGGGCTCGGAGCCGCGCCTCTTCAAGGAAGACCTGAACGCCGCCGGCGGGCGCGGCCCGATGGCCCAGTTCCTGAACCTGTCGTCCTTCGCCGAGCTGATGCTGGTGCACGAGCACGCCTGCGTGGCCATCCGCAAGGACATGCCCTTCGACCGCGCCGCCCTGATCGGCTGCTCGGTGACCACCGGCATCGGCGCGGTGATCCACACGTCCAAGGTCCAGCCGGGCGAAACGGTGGCCGTGATCGGCTGCGGCGGCGTGGGCCTGGCCACCATCAACGGCGCGGCCATCGCCGGCGCGGGCCGCATCATCGCCATCGACCGCCAGCCCTCGAAACTGGCCCTGGCCCGCACCTTCGGGGCGACGGACGTGATCGACGCCAACGACGGCGACGTGGTCAAGCAGGTGCAGGAACTGACCAGCGGCGGCGTGCACCACAGCTTCGAGGCCATCGGCCTGAAGGCCACCGCCGAGCAGTCGTTCAAGATGCTGCGCCGGGGCGGCACGGCCAACATCATCGGCATGATCCCGGTCGGCACGATGATCGAGCTGCACGGCCCCGACTTCCTGGGCGAAAAGAAGATCCAGGGCAGCTACATGGGCTCCAACCGCTTCCCGGTGGACATGCCGCGCTTCGTCGACTTCTACATGAACGGCAAGCTGAAGCTGGACGAGCTGATCGCCCGCCGCATCAAGCTGGAAGACGTCAACGACGCCTTCGAGGAACTCAAGCGCGGCGAGCTGGCGCGCTCGGTGATCGTGTTTGACTGATCTCTAAACTTCCCGTCATTCCCGCCCTTGTGGCGGGAAACCCTGGTTCAGTTGGCACGAGAGACGCCAGCGGCGTGCCGAGCACGCCGCCTCGCCTGCACTTGCGGCGGACAGAGGGGTTCCCGCCACAAGGGCGGGAATGACGGGAAAATGGCGGCTTTACCCCTTCTTCCGCCCCGCCCGCGTCACCAGGAAGATCCCGCCGCAGACCAGGGCCAGGGCGGCGGCGTTCTTCCAGGCCAGCACCGGCTCGTGCAGGAACAGGGCCGACAGCAGCACCCCGAACACCGGGATCAGGAAGTTGAACACCGCCAGCATGCCGACCGGGTTGTGCTTCATGAGCAGGCTCCACAGGGCGAAGGCGGCCGCCGACAGGCCGGCCATGTAGGCCAGCAGCGCCAGCGAGCGGATGTCGAAGCCTTCCAGCCGGCCGCCGAACGCGAAGCCGATCCCCAGCAGGGCCGCGCCGCCGATGGCCAGCTGCCAGCCGGTCATGACCATGGCGTCCATCTTCTGCGAGATGGTCTTGCCCCAGATCGAGGCCGCCGCCAGCACGAAGGCGGCGATGACCACGAAGCCCTCGCCCAGCAGGGTGAATTCGAAATCCAGCCCCTTGCCCCCAAGGTTCACCGCCAGCACGCCCAGGAAGCCGAGCAGGCAGCCCAGCGCCTTGCGCGGGGTCAGACGGTCGTTGGCGTAGAGGAAGTGGGCCAGGATCACGCCGAAGAAAGCGCCGGTGGAGTTCATGATCGACGACTTCACGCCGGTCGCGTGCGCCAGGCCGATGTAGAAGAACACGTACTGCACCGTGGTCTGGACGATCCCCAGGGCCAGCACCTTGGGCGCCTGGTCGCGCGGCGGAACCAGCGGCTTGCGCGACAGGCCGGCCAGCACCAGCAGGATCACCCCCGCGGCCAGGAAGCGCCAGCCGGCGAACAGCATCTGGGCGGCGGTGTCGGCCTTGGCCACGTGCAGCAGCGCATAGCCGGCCTTCACCGCCGGAAAGGCGCTGCCCCACAGCAGGCAGCACAGCACCGCCATGCCGATGACGAAGCGGCGGTCGCTGTAGAGGTCGGCGCGGGGGGAAGTCACGAAGGCGGCCTTGTCGAAAAAAGCATCGCCGCCCCGCGGGAAGGCGGAGCGGCGATCATGTCTGCGCCCAGCTTCTAGGCTCCTCGCCGCCGGGCTTCAACCGCGCGCGCCAACTGTCACGAGACCGCCAGACCCGCCGTGCTACCGGCGGCGAAGCAAACGGGGAGATTCGCCTTGCCTGACATCGATCGCCGCGGCCTGCTGCTGGGCGGGGCCGCCGCCGGCGCCCTGCCCGCCCTCCTCGCCTCGACCCTGGCCCGCGCCGCCGCGATCGACGCCGACGTCCGCACGGGCACGATCGCCGACGTGCAGCACGTGGTGATCCTGATGCAGGAGAACCGCAGCTTCGACCACTATTTCGGAACCCTGGCCGGCGTGCGCGGCTTTGGCGACCGCTTCCCGATCCCGGCGCGCGACGCGCCAGGCCGCAAGGACGGTACGGTGTTCCTGCAGGCCTACGGTGAGGCGGGCGGCCAGGCGGGCGGCCCCGACCTGATCGCGCCCTTCCCGCTGAACACCACGGAGACCTTCGCCCACATGCGGGTGGAAGGCACGCCGCACGGCTGGGCCGACGCGCAAGACGCCTGGGACGAGGGCCGCATGGACCGCTGGCCGGTAGCCAAGCATCCCCATTCGATGGGTTTCTTCACGCGGGCCGACATCCCGTTCCAGCACGCTCTCGCCGACGGCTTCACGCTCTGCGACGCCTATCACTGCTCGACCCAGACCGGCACCAACACCAACCGGCTGTTCCTGTGGACCGGAACCAACGACGGCCTCGGCGAGGCGGGCGGACCGTCGATCTCGAACTCGCACGACGACCTGCCCGAGAAGGGCGGCGCGCCGGAGTCCTACCGCTGGACCACCTATCCCGAACGGCTGCTGAAGGCCGGGGTCGGCTGGCGCATCTACCAGGACATGGCCGACAACTTCACCGACAACCCGCTGGCCGGGTTCAAAGCCTATCGCGACGCCCATGCCGGCGCGCCGGGATCGGATGGGCGTCTCAAGGACCTGGCCCTGTCGACCTGGCATCTGGACGGACTGCGCCAGGACGTTCTGGCCGGCCGCCTGCCCCAGGTCTCGTGGATCATCGCCCCGGCCGCCGATTCCGAGCATCCGGGTCCGTCCAGCCCCGCCCAGGGCGCGCACTACATCGCCCGGGTGATCGAGACCCTGACCCTTGATCCCGCGACCTGGGCGCGGACGGCGCTGCTGGTGATGTTCGACGAGAACGACGGCTTCTTCGATCACGCGCCCCCGCCGGCCCCGCCGTCGCGCGACGCCGCCGGCAGGGCGCTGGGCGGCTCGACGGTGGAGACGGCCGGCGAGTATCACCTCGTGCGCAATCCGACCGAGGCCAAGGCCGAGCGCGACCACCTGATGGGCCGCCCCTACGGCCTGGGCCCACGCGTGCCGATGTACGTGATCTCGCCCTGGAGCCGCGGCGGCTTCGTCAACAGCCAGGTCTTCGACCACACCTCGGTGATCCGCTTCCTGGAGGCGCGGTTCGGCGTGGCCGAGCCCAACATCTCGCCCTGGCGACGGGCGGTGTGCGGCGACCTGACCTCGTGCTTCGACTTCAAGACCCCGAACCATCGACCTCAAGCCCCCCTTCCGCCGACGGCGGAAGGCGCAAGGCGAGCCGCCGCCCTCAAGCAGACCACCACCCCGCCGACCCCGGCGACGCCCGTCGCCCCGGTCCAGGCCCGGGGCAAGCGGCCTTCCCGCGCCCTGCCCTACCGGTTCGAGATCGGCGCGAGCATCAAGGACGGCGCGATCGCGCTGCAGCTCGCCAACCTCGGCCAAGCGGGCGCGGTGCTGCACGTCTATGACCGGCTGCGACTGGACCAGCCCTCGCGGCGCTACACGCTGGGCGCGGGCGGACGTCTCGCGGACGCCTGGCCGGCCGGCGGCTACGATCTGTGGCTGCTGGGGCCGAACGGTTTTCACCGCGGCTTCGCCGGCGATCCAGCCGATGGACTGGAACTGACGGTCGCTCCGGCCGTCGACGGCCGCTCGGTCACGGCGCGCCTGACCAACGCCGGGCCGAAAGCGCGCACCGTGACGATCGCGCCCGTCGAGGGCCTGCCGGGCAAGGCCTGGCGCACGACCTTGAAGGCCGGCGAGACCCGCACGCGCGACTGGAAGACCGATCGCGGCTGGTACGATCTGTCGGCGCGCTGCGACGAGGCGCCGTCCTGGCGTCGCCGCGCGGCCGGCCGGGTCGAGACGGGCCAGGACTCGGTCAGCGATCCGTTGATGGGCGGTCCGGCGAGATTCTGAGTTTCCCTCTCTCAAAGAGAGAGGGTTCAGTTAGCGCAGCCGGCTCGTATTCGGCGACTTCAGCTCGGCCAGGGCCAGGCGCGGGGTGTCCTTGCTGGAGGCGGTCGCGTTCGAGGCCTGGGCGTAGTTGCTGTCTTCGCGGCCGGCCTKGGCCAGCAGGGTGTCGACGCGCGCCTTCTTGGCCTTGAAGGCCGCCAGTTCGCCGCCCGACAGCACCGTGCCCTGCGGCACCTTGGCGCCGATCGGGTTGACGCGCTGGCCGTTCAGCCAGACCTCGTAGTGCAGGTGCGGGCCGGTCGACATGCCGGTCGAGCCGACATAGGCCACGACCTGGCCCTGCGAGACGCGCATGCCCGGGCGGATGCCCTTGGCGTAGCGCGAGATGTGGGCGTAGCCGGTGTCCCAGTTGCCGGCGTGGCGGATGCGCAGCCAGTTGCCGTAGCCGGCCCAGCGCTTGGCCTCCAGCACCACGCCGTCGCCGGCGGCGAGGATCGGGGTGCCGGTGCCGGCGCCGAAGTCGACGCCCTTGTGGCCGCGGGCGTAGCCCAGGATCGGGTGGCGGCGCATGCCGAAGGTCGAGGTGATGCGGGCCCCGTCGACCGGGGTGCGCAGCAGGAAGCCTTTGATGTTCTTGCCGCTCTCGTCGAAGAACTGGGTCTTGCCGTCGCGCTCGAAGGCGTAGAAGCGCTGGCCCTTGACCTCGGCGTACTCCAGGTCGCCGGCCTCGATGGTGCGGCCGCTCTCGGTGACCTTGCGGTCGAACACCAGGCAGAACTGGTCGCCGTCCTTGATGTCGCGCGAGAAGTCGATCTTGTGCGAGAACAGCTTGGCGGCCTGGCTGATGACGGCCGGGCTGCCGCCGACGGCCGCCACGCTCTCGTAGAACGAGCCGTTCATGGCCCCGCACGAGACCTTGGTCTCGTCGCGGACCTCTTCCTCGATCTCGCGCAGCTTCAGCGCGCCGTCGAAGGTGCGCGACACGGTGACGGTCGAGGACGGGCTGGTGCGCATCGACAGGCCGACCAGGCGGGCCGGGCCGCGGTCGTTGTCGCGGCGGCGGGCGATGGCGGCCTCGAAGGCCATGCCGGCCTTGATGTTGACCGTGTCCATGGCGCTCTGCAGCGTGCTGACCACCTGGCTGGCCTCGTCGGCGCCGACGCCGGAACGCTGCACCGCGCCCTGCAGGGTCTCGCCGGGGCGGACCTTGACGGAAACGGTCTCGGGGCGATCGAAGCCGGGCTGGGCCTCGGCTTGAGCGAAGGCGACGTGCTGCAGGGCCACCATGGCGGCCGCGTCCAGCGGCGCATGGGCGGCCACCACGGTCGACGGGGCGTCGCCCGCCGTCAGCTTCCAGCCCAGGGCCAAGGCGGCCAGGCCGGCGACGGCGGTGAATAGCCGCGGCGCGAGACGCAACGTCGGGCGTCGCGGATCAAATTCCTGCATCGGTCCCCCGTTCGGTAGCGATGCCGTTTTCGTACAGAAACGGCACGGCCGGGAAGCCCCCCAGCAATCGTCGGGCCGGAACATGACGGCGCGAGGGCCGCCGATCAAGGACTATCCGGTGCTTTGGACCTTTTGTCACGGATATGGTTAACCCGTTGGCGGGGCACGGGAAACGCGAACGCGCAAAGAAAAACGCCCGCTGCGAGCAGCGGGCGTCTTCTGTCGAATTTCGGGTTTCGCGCGGGCGAAAAATCAGGCGGCGCTGACCTGCTCGTTCGGGTCGCGCAGCACGTAGCCGCGGCCCCAGACGGTTTCGATGTGGTGCTTGCCCTGGGCCGAGGCCGCCAGCTTCTTGCGCAGCTTGCAGATGAAGACGTCGATGATCTTCAGTTCCGGCTCGTCCATGCCGCCGTACAGGTGGTTGAGGAACATCTCCTTGGTCAGGGTCGTGCCCTTGCGCAGGGAGAGAAGCTCCAGCATCTGGTATTCCTTGCCGGTCAGGTGAACGCGGTTGCCGTTCACTTCCACCGTCTTGGCGTCCAGGTTGACGATGATGTCGCCGGTCTTGATGACCGACTGGGCGTGACCCTTCGAACGACGGACCACCGCGTGGATGCGGGCGATCATCTCGTCCTTGTGGAAGGGCTTGGTCATGTAGTCGTCGGCGCCGCCGGCGAAGGTCTTAACCTTCGTGTCGATTTCGGCCGTGCCCGACAGGATCATGATCGGCGTGTTGACCTTGGCCACGCGCAGGGTGCGCAGCACGTCGATGCCGCTCATGTCGGGAAGGTTCAGGTCGAGCAGGATCAGGTCGTAGTCATAGATCTTGCCCAGGTCGACGCCTTCTTCGCCCAGGTCGGTCGTGTAGACGTTGAAGCCTTCCGACTTCAGCATCAGCTCGATCGTCTGCGCGGTGGCGCTGTCATCCTCGATCAACAGTACCCGCATGAAACCCTCCCCGCCCTGAGGCGGCGCTTATTCGACAGCTAGGCGGACAACCGCCGGTGAAACCCGTCCACCAGTCTGGCGGACAGTTAATTTAAGACTGGTTAATGGTGAACGCGTCGTCTGGCGAAATGGTTAATATGATTTGCGAATCGGGTGCAAGCGCCCAGAAAACCGTTGCGCACATTGGCCGCAGGCGGTTTTCAAGCTCTGCCTTGGCATGGTGAAAAGCCAGCAAACCCAAGGGTTAACAGGGGATCGGACGTCGTTACCGCGTTAAGAAGCCTCAAGGCGCCGTTCGTCTTTAGGGCGAGATTGCGGCGTTCTGTCGCGAGAATTTCCCACCCATTTTTTCGCCTTCCGCGTGCGGTCGAAAGCTTGAGCGGGCGATCTCCGCGTCACCCGGTCGCGGCCGATTCCCCGTCCGTCAGCCAGCCGGCCGCCCGCAGGCGGGCCACCGAGGCCCGGGCGATGGGCGCAGCCTCGCCGTCGACCAGCCGCAGGCGCAGGTTGCGGCCGTCGCGCTCGACCCCGACGACGGCCCGCCGCGCCACCCACCACGAGCGATGCACCTGCAGGCCGTCCAGGCCTGACAGTCCCGCCAGCACCCGCGCCAGCGGCCCGGCCTCCAGGCGCGAGCCGGTCTGCGTGCAGACCCGGACGTAATGGTCTTCCATCTTCAGATAGAGGACGGCCGAGGAGACCAATGACGGCTCGGCCGTCGGGCCGGCGATCACCGGGACCACGCGCGCGGCCTGCAGGCGCGCGCGCAGCCAGGTGAAACCCGCCGCGATCGGGGCCGAGATCGCCAGGCACTGGCCGTACCAGTCCAGCGGCGACAGGCGCTTGAGGAACGGCCACAGGCTCGTGGCCAGCGGCGCCACGATCGCCGTCTGCAGGCCGCAACCGACCAGGATCGCGCCGCCGACCATCACCCAGGCCGGGATTTTTAACCGCTCGGCCCCGGCGATCGCCAAGCGGATCGAAAGGCCGAAGATCACGATCCCGGCCCAGAAACAGCCCGTCCAATAGAACGCGCGCACGAGGACCGAGCCGTTGAAGTAGCTGCCGAACGGCCCGACCACGCCCAGGAACACCCCCACCGCCGTGGCGACGGAAAGGTCGATCGCCCATTCGCGGGCGGTTCCCAGAACAGGAGGCCTGATGGGGGCGGAGACGCTCATGGCCGATCTATAGCGCCGTTCGCCGTTTCGCGAACCCGTTCGCCCGTTCACGCACGGGGCGTGGCGGCGCAAGGCTTTCGGCCACATCGAGGAGGCATCGACAACCGGAGCCGACGATGCGTTCCCCTCGCCTTCTTCTTCCCCTGCTCGCCACGCTGGCCCTGGCCGGCGCCGCTCATGCCGCCGAGCCGCATGTCGGCTTCATGCGCCTTTCCGCGCCCGATCCCGCCGGTCCGCCGATCGAAGTCGGGGTCTGGTATCCCACCGACGCGGCCGAGACCGCGCCGGCCGGCGGCATGGAGAGCCTGCCCGTCGCCGTCGGCGCGCCGGTTTCCGGCAAAGGCCTGCCGCTGGTGGTCATGTCGCACGGCAACGGCGGCTGGTTCGGCGGCCACTACGACACCGCCGCCGCGCTGGTGAGGAAGGGCTTCGTCGTCGCCGCCCTGACCCACACCGGCGACAACTACCGCGACCAGAGCCGGGCGCTGGAGATGGCCGAACGCCCCCGCCAGCTTTCCGTGCTGATCGGCTACATGCTGGGCGCCTCGCCGATGCACGAGCGGATCGACGCTGCGAAGGTCGGCGCCTTCGGCTTCTCGTCGGGCGGCTTCACCGTGCTGGCGGCGGCCGGCGGCGAGCCGAACTTGGCGGCGACCTTCCCGGCGCATTGCCAGAAACACCCGACCAACTACGACTGCCGCCTCAGCGCCGGAAAGCCGCTGCCGGCGAGCGTCCTGGCGGCGACCTGGACCCACGACACCCGGATCAAGGCCGTGGTCTCGGCCGCTCCGGCCCTGGGCTTCTCGTTCGGCCGCGAGGGCCTGAAGGACGTCACCCAGCCGCTGCAGCTGTGGAAGGCGGGCGACGACGAGATCCTGCCGGGCGAGGACTACGCCGAGGCCGTGCACCGCGTCCTGCCCCGCGCCCACGAATACCGCGTCGTGGCGGGGGCGCGACATTTCGACTTCCTGGCGCCGTGCGGCCCGCAGGCGGCCAAACAGCTGCCCAGCCCCTTGTGCGCAAGCGCTCCGGGCTTCGACCGGGCGGCTTTCCACGCCGATTTCAACGCCCGGGTTGCGACATTCTTCGCCACCCAGTTGGGCCTCGGCGAACGCTGAATTTCATGCCCGATTAACCATGATGGCCGAGTCTGCGCGGGTCGCTTCCAGGAGCCGTCTTGCGCAGTCTCATCGCCGCCGTCGAACGTCTTGACCCGCTGACCGTCTTCGGACGCGTGGCGGCCGTCAACGGCCTCCTGATCGAGGCTCGCGGCGGCCTGACGCGCCTGGCGGTCGGCGCCCGGGTCGAGATCGAGCGCATCGGCGCCCCGACCCTGCCGGCCGAGGTCGTCGGCTTCCGCGAGACCCGCGCCCTGCTCATGCCCTTCGGCCCGGTCGAGGGCGTGGCCCCCGGCGCCGAGATCCGCATCATGCCCGAGGGCGCCACCGTGCGTCCGACCAAGGCGTGGCTGGGCCGCATCATCAACGCTTTTGGCGAGCCGATCGACGGCCTGGGCCCGCTGCCCCAGGGCGAGGTTCCCTACCCGCTGAAGACGCCTCCGCCGCCGGCCCACGCCCGCGGCCGGGTGGGCGAGCGCCTGGACCTGGGCGTGCGCTCGATGAACGTCTTCACCACCACCTGCCGCGGCCAGCGCCTGGGCATCTTCGCCGGCTCGGGCGTGGGCAAGTCGGTGCTGCTGTCGATGCTGGCCAAGGAAGCCACCTGCGACGCCGTCGTCGTCGGCCTGATCGGCGAACGCGGCCGCGAGGTGCGCGAGTTCATCGAAGAGACCCTGGGCGAGGAAGGCCTGCGCCGCGCCATCGTCGTGGTCGCCACCTCGGACGAGCCGGCCCTGACCCGCCGCCAGGCCGCCTACATGACCCTGGCCATCGCCGAGTTCCTGCGCGACCAGGATCAAGAGGTCCTCTGCCTGATGGACTCGGTGACCCGCTTCGCCATGGCCCAGCGCGAGATCGGCCTGGCCGCCGGCGAGCCGCCGACCACCAAGGGCTATACGCCCACCGTCTTCACCGAGCTGCCCAAGCTGCTCGAGCGCGCCGGCCCCGGGCCCATCCGCGCCGACGGCACCACCGCAGCCCCGATCACCGCCCTCTTCACCGTGCTGGTGGACGGCGACGATCACAACGAGCCGATCGCCGACGCCGCCCGCGGTATTCTCGACGGCCACATCGTCATGGAGCGCTCGATCGCCGAGCGCGGCCGCTTCCCGGCCATCAACGTGCTGAAGTCGATCAGCCGGACCATGCCGGGCTGCCAGCTGCCGCACGAGCGCGACATCGTCAAATCGGCCCGCCAGGTGCTGTCGGCCTACTCCAACATGGAAGAGCTGATCCGCATCGGCGCCTATCGCGCCGGCGCCGACCCCACGGTCGACCGGGCCATCCAGCTCAATCCGGCGGTCGAGGCCTTCCTCAGCCAGAACCCCGACGAAGCCACGAGTCTTGACGATTCGTTCAACTTCCTCGGCCAGATTCTCCAAAGCGCCGCCTGAAGCGCCAGCGTGTCGAGTAACCCAGCATGACCAAGTGGGCCGCCTCCCTGATCCGCATCTCGAACCACGAGGTCGAGACGCTGCAGAAGCGCCTGGCCGAGGTGGTCGACCGCCGCGAGGCCGCGCAGATGAAGCTGGCCACGATGGACGCCGAGGCCGAGATCGAGATCCGCAACGCCGAGGGCGACGCCTCGGCCGGCTGGTACATGATCGGCTACCGCAAGGGCCTGGAGGTGCGCCGCGCCGAGACCCTGCTGGAGATCGACCAGATCAGCATCGAGGAAACCGGCGCCCGCGACGCCCTGTCGCTGGCCTTCGAGAACCTCAAGAAATACGAGCACGTCGCCGAGACCGCCAAGGCGGCGATGATCAAGAAGGTCGGCAAGCTGGAAATGGCCGCCCTGGACGAACTGGGCCTGCGCCGCGCGGCGATGGGCGGGCGGTAAATTCCTTCTCCCCTTGCGGGAGAAGGTGTCGGCGAAGCCGACGGATGAGGGGTCGAAAGGCCTCTCCGCATACTTCTGAGAGACCCCTCACCCGACCTCCTTCGGAGGCCACCCTCTCCCGCAAGGGGAGAGGGATTTTCGCCTTCACCCTTCCCCAACCTCCCCGTGCTTTCCTCGCGTCCAACGCCTGGGGAGCCCGCCATGTCCGACGTCTCACGCCGCGCCGTGCTCGGCTCCAGCCTGGCGCTGGCCGCCTGCGGCCAGACGGCGCAGAGCCAGCCGGTTCCGGCCAACCTGCCGCCGCTGAAGACGATCGCGCCGTTCCGGGTCGGATCCTCGGTGCAGGCCCTGCACCTGGACGATCCGGCGCTTGCCGCCCTGCTGCGCCGGCAGGTCAATCAGCTGACGCCCGAGTGGCAGATGAAGATGGAATACATCGTCCAGCCGGACGGCTCGTTCCGCTTCGACGCCCCCGACAGGATCGCCGCCTTCGCCGCGGCCAACGGCATGGCGCTGCTGGGCCACGTGCTGGTCTGGTACGCCCAGGCCCCCGACGCCTTCGAGCGGCTGGACGAGAACCGGGTCAGCTTCGAGCAGGCCTATCGCAACTACATCCTGGCCGTGGCCGGGCGCTATCGCGGCAAGGTCGTCGGCTGGGACGTGGTCAACGAGGCCGTGGCCGAAGACGGCGACGGCTGGCGGACCAGCCTGTGGTCCAGACGGCTGGGCGACTTCGAGCACATCGCCCTGGCCTTCCGCACGGCGCGCGAGGCCGATCCCGGCGCGACGCTGCTGCTCAACGACTACAATCTCGAATACATGCCCCGGAAGCGGGCGACCTTCCTGAAGCTGGCCGAGCGCCTGCTGGCGTCCGGCGCGCCGCTGACCGGCATCGGAACCCAGATGCACGTCGCCGCCGACATTCGCCCCGGCGAAATCACCACCATGATGAAGGACCTGGCGAGCCTTGGCTTGCCGATCCACCTCTCCGAACTCGACGTCTCGCTGACGCGCTCGGACAACAAGCTGCTGGGCCGCGCCGAGCTGGAGCGCCGCCAGGCCCGCACCTACGGCGAGGCGGCCGAGGCGTTCATGGCCCTGCCGCAGCGCCAGCGCTTCGCCTTCACCCTGTGGGGCCTGCGCGACGGGGATTCGTGGCTGAAGAAGGAAAACGCCAGCGACGCCCCCGCGCCGTTCGACGACGCCGGCCGCCCCAAGGCGGCCGCGGCGGCGCTGGTCGAGGCGTTCAGGCGGGGCTAGGCGCCCGGGCCGCGCACGCTGGTGGCCACCGCGTGGTCGGCGTCGTTGGCCTGGCGCAGGGCGCGCAGGTCTTCGCTGATGCGGAAGACGGCGACGTAGAACTCGCAGAAGGCGCGCCACAGCAACACCAGGCCCGCGGCGACCAGCAGGCCGGCGATCAGCACCGGGAAGGCCAGCAGCAGCGAGGCCACGCCGCGCTCCTTCAGCGCCAGGCCCACGGCCGCGCCGACGACGGAAAAGGCGAACAGCGCCACGACGCCCAGGCCCGCCCAGTATATCAGGTGGATGACCGGCCCGGTCACCAGTCGGTCGAAGGTCAACAGATCCCAGAACAACGCGCCAGAACCACGCGCCTTGGATTTCCTGGCCGGAGCCATCCGACACACCTCATGTCAGCGGACTGGCGGAGACCGCCGAAGTTTACGCTGCATCGCTAGCAGCGTGAGGCCCGCTCGGCAATGCCGGGCGGGCCTCGTGCGTGTTCGGAAGAAGGGACGCTGTTATTTCGTCCCCGACCTTCGCCCCGTTACTTGGGGGCGGCGGCGCCGGCCAGGGCCGCGTCGATCTGGGCCTTGGTGGCCGTGGTGCTGACGCTGCCGTCGGCGCCGGCGCTCAGGCTGGCCTTGGGCAGGGCGAACTTCTTGTCGCCGCTGCTGACGACAACGTTGGCCGAGCCGTCGGCGCCCGTCGAGGTCCCGCTGACGGTGCCGACCACCGCGCCGGCCGGGTCCTTGATCTCGGTGCCGACGGCGACGTCGGCCGAGACGTTGGCGGACGACGGCGTGCCGGCCGAACTGGCCGCGGCGGCGCTGCTGTCAGCCGGAGCCGTGGTGGTGGTGGTCGTGGTGGTGCTGCTGGTGGTCGACTCCGGCGGCTGGGCCGTGGTGGTCGACGGCTGCGAAGCGGCGGCCGGATCGGCCGGCGGTTGAGCGGCGTCTTGAGCGTAAGCGGCGCCGGCCAGCGAAAGGGTCGCGGCGGCGGCGAGGTAAGCAAACTTGGTCTTCATAATGCGCTCCGTCGGAGGGCCCCTGCCCGATCAACCAACGCAGCCCGGTTTGTAACGGTTCCGAAACAACGCGTGATCGCGACCTCACGGGGTCGTGGCGACGAGCTTGGGCGCTTCCTGGATCGGGGCCTCGTCGTCCTTCAGGCCGGCGGCCTTCATGGCCGACTTCAGGGTGTAGACCGAGGGATCCTTGCTGGTCGTGAACGCCAGTTCCGCGGTCAGGGCGGGGTTCTCGGCCTCGTTGGCGAAGCCGCCCTCGCGCACGGCGTTGAAGGCGACCGCATAGCTCTTGCCGGGCTTGGTGCTGCACAGCAGGACGAAGGTCTTTCCGTCGTTCAGCAGGCGGGGCGCGCGCACGCATTCGGGCTTCTCGCCGCCCGCCGCGGCGGCGTAGTTCCAGCCGCCCGGCAGCATCTTCTGGTCGAAGCTGACCTTCAGCACCAGGATCCCAGGGGCCACGGTCTCGCCGGCCGCGGGCCAGGTGGCGGTCACCTTCGGCGGCTGGGTGGGCGGCATCACCGTCACCGGCGAGACCGGCGTCGGCTCGGGCCGCGTGACTTGCGCGAACGCGCCGCCCGCGACAGCGAGGACGGCCAGGACAGGAAGGGCGGAGACGGCGATGCGCATGCCCCGGAGAATGGCAATCAAGCGCGGCCTTCTCAAGGCGCCGTTCGACGAGACGGCCCACCCTTTCGTTACAAGGTTTTCATTCAGGTGACGTTCACGCGAGGCGATACTAGCTTGGCCGCATCAACCGGCCTCGACGCCGGCCTTTCGGGAGACCTTCGCCATGCGCACCGCCATCGCCCTGATCGCCGCGACGAGCGCCCTCGCCGCCACGACGGCCCCCGCCCTCGCCCAGGGCCCCGGCCGCGGCGACCGCCACGAGGAGCGCCCGCGCGGCTCCTACGAGCAGAGCTGCCGCAACATCAACGTCCGCCGCGGCGAGATCAGCGCCGAGTGCCGCGACCGTCGCGGCCGCTGGCAGTGGTCGACCGCCAGCGCCGACTGCCGTGAAATGGAGAACCAGGACGGCCGCCTGGTCTGCGTCCGCGGCGGCGGCCGTCCCGGCGGTCCTGGCGGCTCGGGCTCCGGATGGGGCGGCGGTCGCGGCGCCGACGCGGTGATCTTCGAGCACGCCGGCTACGGCGGCCGCGCCTACGAAGTGCGTGGCGACATGCCCGACTTCGTGCAGATCGGCTTCAACGACAAGGCCTCGTCGATCCAGATCCGGCGCGGCGAGTGGGAACTCTGCGACGACGCCTACTACCGCGGCCGCTGCTGGCGGGTGTCGGCCGACATGGGCGTGTTCCCGCGCGACATGAACGACCGCGTCAGCTCGATCCGCCGGATTCGCTGATCCGGCCCTCATTCGCCCGCCCTAATTTGGTCGAGAACTCGACCTTGAAGCGGCGCGCGGGGCGGCTAAGCTCCGCGCGCCTTTTCATTTCGGGAACGCCCATGCGCAAGATCATCGTCCTCGCCGCCGCCGCGGCCGCCCTGCTGGTCTCGGCCTGCAACACCATCGAAGGCGTGGGCCGCGACGTCTCGGCCGCCGGCCGCGCGGTCGCCGACACCGCTCGCGACGCCAAGTAGGGCCCTGTCAGCGCCGGCGCGCCCGGCCGTCAGGCAAGCGCGCCGCCCGCCCCATCCTGGCCGCAATGCTGCGCCACACTTGCCATCGTCGCGGCAAGTAAAGTCGCATGACGACGTTCGACGTAGAAAGCTTAACCGGAAGCTGCCAACCATTAACCCTGCCGGCAAATTCATTCGCGCGCGACGATCGCGCAGGATGAATTCTTTCGGCATTCGCCCTTATCCGGGCTGAATATCTGCTTCCAAAGCGCACATGCGACCGAAAGCGCCATTTGCGCGAAGCGTCGCCGGAGCCATATGGACGCCATGAACGAGCGACCCGTACCCAGCCTCCTTACCGGCATGAAGAGAGGCGTCCGCCATCGCTGCCCCAACTGCGGCGAGGGCAAGCTCTATTCGCGCTACCTGAAGGTCGAGTTCGACTGCGAGGCCTGCGGCCATCACCTGGCCGCCTACCCCGCCGACGACGGTCCCGCCTACTTCACGATCCTGATCGTCGGCCACCTGTTCGTGGCTCCGCTGCTGCTGTTTCCGTTCATCTGGCAGGCCTCGCCGTGGCTGGTCGCGCCGCTGACCATCCTGCCGCTGGCGGCCCTTACCCTGATGCTGCTGCCGCGCGTCAAGGGCGCGGTGATCGGCGCCCTGTGGGCCAATGGCCTGCGCAAGGCCGAGGACGCTCCCGGCGGCTGAGCCGAACAAGCGACGGCGGAACCGTCGCCGCACAGGCCGCATTCCCTCCCCGAAGTCCAGGCGCGCCGAACGCGGTTCGCCGGTCAACATGGGAGACCCGAATGCTCGGCACGATCCTCATCATCATCCTGATCCTGGCGCTGATCGGCGCCCTGCCCACCTGGGGCCACAGCCGCTCGTGGGGCTACTTCCCCAGCGGCGGCCTGGGCCTGGTGCTCGTGATCATCATCATCCTCGTGCTCATCGGCAGGATCTGACGCCCCTCTTGGAGCGCGGCGGCGAACGCGCATAAGGTTCCGCAAACGGCCTCGAGCCGACGAGGGGAGCCCGCATGACCGACGCCGCCGCGCCGCAGCCCGCCGCCGTTTCCCTGACCCCGGCCCAGCGCGCCCGGGCCATACTCGGCGGCTCGGCCGGCAACCTGGTCGAATGGTACGACTGGTTCGCCTACGCCGCCTTCACCCTCTATTTCGCGCCGCACTTCTTCCCCAAGGGCGACCAGACCGTACAGCTGCTGCAGGCGGCCGCGGTGTTCTTCCTGGGGTTCGTGGCCCGCCCCGTCGGCGCCTGGCTGATGGGTCACTACGCCGACCGCTCGGGACGCCGCGCGGCGCTTTCGGTCTCGGTGTCGCTGATGTGCGCCGGGGCGCTGATCATCGCCCTGACCCCTGACTACAAGACCATCGGCCTGTTCGCACCGGCCGTGCTGCTGATCGCCCGCGTGCTGCAGGGCCTGTCGGTGGGCGGCGAGTACGGCGCCAGCGCCACCTATATGAGCGAGATGGCGGGCAAGAGCCGTCGCGGCTTCTGGTCCAGCTTCCACTACGTGACCCTGATCGCCGGCCAGCTGATCGCGCTGGGCGTGCTGATCATCCTCCAGCGCCTGCTGCACAAGGACGACCTGGCCGCCTGGGGCTGGCGCATCCCGTTCGTGATCGGCGCCCTGCTGGCCGTGGTGGTGTTCTGGATCCGCCGAGGCCTGGACGAAAGCGCCTCGTTCAAGGCCGCCGACAAGCCGGCCGAGGGCATCGGCAAGCACCAGCGCAACCTCGCCAGCCTGTTCTTCGCGCTGACCCTGGCGGCCGGCGGCTGGGCGCTGGCCCGGCCGGGCCTTTCGCCCCAGGTGCTGGCCGGCGCCTTCCTGGTGGCCTTCTTCGCCACGCTGATCGCGCCGCTGCTGCGCCGCCACCCGCGCGAGACCCTGATGATCATGGGCCTGACCGCCGGCGGCTCGCTGACCTTCTACGTCTACACCACCTACATGCAGAAGTTCCTGGTCAACACGGCCGGGTTCGAGAAGGCCGCGGCCTCCGAGATCAGCGCGATCAGCATGATCGTCTTCATGCTGATGCAGCCGCTCGCCGGCTGGCTGTCGGACAAGGTCGGCCGCAAGCCGCTGCTGATCGCCGCCTATGCCGGCGGCGCCCTGACCATCTGGCCGATCATGAGCGGCATCGCGGCCACCGACTCCATCGGCGTCGCCCTGGCCCTGATCATCGTCGGCATGACCTTCCAGTCGGGCTACACCTCGATCAGCGCCGTCGTGAAGGCCGAGCTGTTCCCCGCCCACGTCCGCGCCCTGGGCGTGGCCCTGCCCTACGCGGTGGCCAACGTGCTGTTCGGCGGCACCGCCGAGATGGTCGGCCTGGCCTTCAAGCACGGCGGGATCGAGAGCGGCTTCTACCTCTATGTCGCCGCGATCATGACCGTTGGCCTCGTCGTCTCGGTCCTGTTGCGTGACACCGCAAGACACAGCCTGATCGCCGAGGATTGACCGACGCGCCCCGCCCGATATCCCCTGTCGTCGACTCCCGTTCCTTCGCAGCGTCCACCATGCCGATTCTCGACATCCTGGCCCTCGGGCTCTTCGTCTTCGCCTGGCTGTTCTACGAGCCGCTGCTGCGGCGCCTGGGCCAGGGCAAGAACCTGATCAACACCGACATGACGGTGATCCGCCGCCGGTGGATGACCGAGATGGCGGTGCGCGAGGTCGCCCTGCTGGACGGCCAGCTCCTGGGCCACGCCATCAACTCGGCCAGCTTCTTCGCCTCGTCGAACCTGATCCTGATCGCCGCCGCCGCCGGGGTGCTGTTCGGCGGCGACACCGCGCTGAAGAGCGTCGAGGGCCTGCAGGTGCTGGAAAAGACCGCGCCCTGGATGTTCCAGGTCAAGCTGGGCCTCGTTTTGCTGACCCTGGCCCGGGGACTGCTCGACTTCATCTGGGCCCTGCGCCAGATGAACTATTGCCTGGCCGCCATCGGCGCGACGCCCGTCTGGTCGCCGCCGGCCGTGCTGGCCGAATACGCCGAGGCCGCGGGCGGCATCCTCAACCCGGCCCTGTCAGCCTTCAACGCGGGTGTTCGCGGCTACTACTTCGCCCTGGYGGCGGCGGCCTGGCTGCTGGGCCCCTACGCCTTCCTGGCGGCCAGCGGCGGGGCGCTGGTCCTGCTGGTCTGGCGCCAGCGCCGCAGCCGCGCCTCGGTGGCCGTGCGCAAGGTCCGCCAGATTCTCGAACGCCAGCCGGTGGTGCACGGCCCGCACATGCGCAGCAAGGCGGAGGAACCGCCGGAGGATCGGATTTAGATCTAAGGGACCTCCCCCTCTGGGGGAGGCGATCGCGCAGCGATCGGTGGGGGGAGTCGTTGCAAAATCGGCCGCCTTCTCAGCAGCTGAAAACGTCCCCCCTCCGGCCTCCGGCCGCCTCCCCCAAAGGGGGAGGTTCTCATAGCCCCAACTGCGCCCTGACCTTCTTCGTCAGCTTGGCCGCGACCAGCGCATGCGCCGTCTTCAGCCAGTCGGCGACTTCGGCGTCGTCGAACGCGGCCAGGTCGTCCAGCTTCACCCACTTGGCGCGCGCCAGGTACGGGGCGGGGATCGCCCGCCCCGTCTGCGTCAGCACCTCGAAGGCGACGTCCGAGACCTTGAACGACACCCCGCCCTGGGCCGCGCCCGGTCCCATGACGGCGAACATCTTGTCGCCGACCTTGTAGACTTGGTCGTCGCCCCACTGGACGGTCATGGTCGCCGCGGGCTGCGCCATGGCGGCGGCGTGAAAGGCCTCGGGGCTCATCAGGCCTCGACGCCCACGCCGATCGGGCAGGTCACGCCGGTGCCGCCGATGCCGCAATAGCCGCCCGGGTTCTTGGCCAGGTACTGCTGGTGGTAGTCCTCGGCGAAGTAGAACGGACCGGCCACCGAGATCTCGGTGGTGATCTCGCCCAGGCCCTTGGCCGACAGGGCGACCTGGTAGGCTTCCTTCGAGGCGGCGGCGGCGGCGGCCTGGGCGTCGTTGGTGGCGTAGATGCCCGAACGATACTGGGTGCCGATGTCGTTGCCCTGGCGCATGCCCTGGGTCGGGTCGTGGTTCTCCCAGAACACCTTCAGCAGGGCCTCGTAAGTGACGACCTTGGGGTCGAACACCACCAGCACCACCTCGGTGTGGCCGGTGCGGCCCGAGCAGACCTCCTCATAGGTCGGGTTCGGGGTGATGCCCGCGGCGTAGCCGGCGGCGGTGACCAGCACGCCCGGCACCTTCCAGAACACGCGCTCGACGCCCCAGAAGCAGCCCATGGCGAACACGGCCGTCTCCAGGCCGTCGGGATAGGGGCCCTTCAGCGGGGCGCCGTTGACGAAGTGGGTCTGGGCGGTCGGGATCGCCGCCTCACGCCCCGGCAGGGCGGTGTCGACGGTCGGCATCTCGAGGCTTTTCTTGAGCAGCATGGCGGGGCCTTTCGGAGGCGGGAGTTCCTTGCCCGCCGATATAAGTCGTCGCAGGTCCGTTTTCATCCCGTAACGGCGCTTGCTACGAGTCGCTGCCTGAGTATATTGCGCCCCTTCCCGCGCCGGGGGTCTCAACCGCCCCCGACCCGAGTGCGCTGGTGAGGTGGCCGAGTGGTTGAAGGCGCACGCCTGGAACGCGTGTATAGGGGAAACTCTATCGAGGGTTCGAATCCCTCTCTCACCGCCACGCCCTTCTCTTCGAAATCGCTGTTTCGTCGAGTTTCGTGGCCGCCGTCGCGCGTCCGGCGTAGAACCCCGGCATGATCCGCGCCGCTCTTCTCACCGCCGCCATCGCCCTGTCCACGGCGACCACGGCCCTGGCCGCCCCGACCGTCGTCACCTCGCCCGAGCCCCTGCCCGCCGCGCACGCCAAGCCGCGCGTGTTCCTGGGCGGCAGCATCGACATGGGCAAGGCGGTCGACTGGCAGGCCCAGGTGATCGCCGCCCTGGCCGACCAGGACGTGGTGATCCTCAATCCGCGCCGACCCGACTGGAACCCGGCCTGGAAGCCGGTCGCGCAGGAACCCGAGTTCCGCCGCCAGGTCGAGTGGGAACTGGCCGCCCTGGAGAGCGCCGACGTTATCGTGCTGTACCTGACGCCCGGCTCGCAGGCGCCGATCAGCCTGCTGGAAATGGGCCTGCACGCGCGCAGCGGAAAGCTGGTGGTGCTGTGCCCCGAAGGCTTCTGGCGCAAGGGCAATGTCGACATCACCGCCGAGAAGTACGGGGTGAAGCAGGTCGAGAGCCTGGACGCCCTGATCGCCGAGGTTAAGGCGCGGGTGGGAAAGTAGGCCCTCTCCCTGAAGGGGGAGGTGTCGGCGAAGCCGACGGAGGGGGCTTTAACCTGTGAGCCAGAAACCACCTCAACGTCAGCAGCAACTTCCCCCTCCGGCCCTCCGGGCCACCTCCCCCTTCAGGGGGAGGATTTAGAGCCCCACCGCCCGCTCCACCCCGATCCCGGCCAAGAAATCCTCGTCGTGGCTGACGACCAGCAGCGCGCCGTCGTAGCCGGCCAGCGCCGCTTCCACGGCCGTCACCGAGTCGAGGTCGAGGTGGTTGGTCGGCTCGTCCAGGATCAAGAGCTGCGGCGGGGTCGGGCCGGCCAGCACGCAGGCCAGAGCCGCGCGCAGGCGCTCGCCCCCGCTCAAGGACCCCGCCAGACGGTCGGCGGCGCTGTTGCGGAAGAGGAAGCGGGCGAGCGCGGCCTGGGCGGCGTTGCGGTCGGCGCTGGGATGCAGGCGCTGGAAGGCCGAAAGCAGCGTCTCGTCGTCGTGCAGGATCGCCAGCGACTGATCGAGCATCACGGCCGGGACGCCGCGCGTCACCGCGCCCGCCGTCGGCGCCAGCACGCCGGCCGCGAGTTTCAGCAGGGTCGACTTGCCCGCGCCGTTGGGGCCGCCGACGGCCACCCGCTCGGGACCGGCCAACCGCAGGTTCACGCCCGCCAGCACCGGCGGCCGGCCCGGCCAGGCAAAGCCGACCTCGTCCATGGCCAGCACCAGCCTGCCCGCCGGCAGGCCGGTCGGCGGCAGGTCGAAGCCCAGGGTCCGGGCGCGCTCGACCCGGGCCTGCGCGGTCTCCACCGCCTCGCGGGCRCCGGCCTGCAGCCGTTCGGCCAGGCGGCGCTCCTTGCCGCCGGTGTTCTCGGCCCGCTCGGCTCGGGCGCCCAGCAGGATCTTGGGCTCGCTGCCCCTGGCGGCGAAGCGCTTGCCGGCGGCGTCGCGGCGGGCCTTGCGTTCCAGGGC